>CALANQ010000499.1 GCA_937926025.1 uncultured Acidimicrobiales bacterium | reverse complement strand
GCTCGTCGCCGCGCAGGCCGGCCGTGCCGATGCGTTCGCGCAGCGGCTCGGGCAGGGCCCGGACCAGCTTCCGCAGGGCGCTCTTGGCCTCGGGGGTGAGCTGGGCCTGGGGTCCGGCCACCAGGAACAGGGCCCGGGCCTCCTCGGCGTTGAGGCCGCTGAGGTCGGTGCGGCCGCCGCCAGCGAGCCGCCATCCGCCGTTGCGGCCCCGGATCGGGTACACGGGGATCCCGGCCATGCCGAGCGCTTCGAGGTCGCGCCGGGCGGTGCGCTCGGAGACTTCCAGCTCCTCGGCGACCTCGGCGGCGGTCACCTGCTCGCGTCGCTGGAGGAGCAGGAGGATGGCGACGAGGCGGTCCGCACGCATGGGGTCAGGTTCTCATACAAACAGGACATCAGTTGACCGGTTCAGGGCTGCAGGGTGTCGCCATGACCAACGACACCCTGACCAACGACACCCTGACCAACGACACCCTGACCGCCGAAGCGCCGGCCACCGAGCGCCTCGGCGACCCCCGACCCGCCCTGCTGTCGGCTCTGGCCACCTGCGGCGACCTGATCCACACCGTCCGGCCCGACGAGCTCGAGCGGCCCACGCCGTGCGGGGACATGGACGTGCGGGCCCTGCTCGGCCACCTGGTGGCCGTGGCCCAGCGCATCGGGTGGGCGGCTCGTCAGGCGCCTCCGGCCGCCTGGCCGACCGACGTGACCGGTCTGGCCGACGACGAGTGGGCCCCGGCGTGGCACGTGGCGGCCATCGATGCGTTCGCGGCCTGGGCCGACGACTCCCTGCTGGAGGTCGACATCGAGGTCCCGTGGGCGACGCTCACCGGCCGTGGCGTGGTGGCCATCTACACGAACGAGGTCGTCATCCACGGGTGGGATCTGGGGCAGGCGCTCGGGCGGCCCGCATCGTGGGGCTCGATGGCCCTCGAGACGTCGCTGGCCGCCATCCACGACCAGCTCCCCGATGCCGATCGCGGCCCCCTGTGGGCCGGTGTGGCCGCCTCGCTGCCCGAGGGCGTGCCGTGGTCGCCGCCGTTCGCCAACGCGGTGGCGGTGCCCGACGATGCGCCGCTGATCGATCGCCTCGCCGGCTGGAACGGGCGCCGTCCCTGACGTCCGGCCTCAGGGCTCGAGCGGGAGCTTCAGGCCCTCGTGGGTGGGGGAGAAGCCCAGCGACTCGTAGAAGCGCAGGGCGTCGGGCCGGGCCTTGTCCGTGGTGAGCTGCACCACGCCGCAGCCCTGCTCACGGGCCCAGTCGCAGGCGTGGCCGACGAGCTGGCCGCCGAGGCCGTCGCCTCGGCGGCCGGAGCGGACGCGGACGCCTTCGATCTGGGCCCGTCGCCGTCCGCCGTGGGTGAGGCACGGCAGGGCGGTGACCTGGAGGCAGGCGATGACGTCGTGGCCGTCGACGGCCACGATCACCTGGTGGTTGGGGTCGGCGTCGATCTCGGCGAACGCCGTCTCGTACGGGGCGAGCTCCGCGTGCTCACGGTCGGCTCCGAGGACGTCGTCGTGGAGCAGCGCCACGATGCCCGGGAGGTCGTTGACCACGGCGGGCCGCAGCTGGATGGCCACAGGCGGGAGCCGGACGGGCTCAGGAGCCGGTGGTGCTCCAGTGCCACGCCTCGCTCGGCAGGTTGTAGAAGCCGTAGGCGGCGGCGTGGCCGGCGAGCCACTGGTAGCAGGCGGTGCTGCGCGACGAGCAGTTGGAGAAGTCGATGGCCAGGCCGATCTCGTGCTGGCTGGTGCCGGGACGAGCGGTGGGCGGCCGGCAGGAGCTGGACGGCATCTGGTAGATGGCGTAGTAGCTGCTGCCGCAGTGCTGGCGTCGCAGCCTGATCTGGTCGGCCGGGTTGCGGTAGCCGCCACCGCTCAGCTGCAGGCCGGCGGCGGCTGCTGCGCCGAGCATGCTGTCGAGCTGGTTCTTGATGGCGCAGTTGACGGTGATGCCGCGCACGTTGCACAGGCTGATGCCGCCCGAGCCGGTGCCCGCACCGGTGACCGGGGGGACGGGGGCGATCTCGCCGCCGCCTCCTCCACCCTGGGTGTTGACGGGGGCCGCCGCGGCCTGGGCGGCGGCGGCCGCCGCGGCGGCCTTCTCCTGGGCGGCGCGGGCCGCAGCCAGCCGGGCGGCGGCCGCAGCGGCTTCGGCGGCGATCTGACGGGACAGTTCCTTGTCCGTCGCCTGCAGGTCGATGCTGCGCTGGATCTGGGCGTTGATGGTGGCTTCGAGGTTGTCGGCCAGCTTCTGCTGCTGCGCCTTGGCGGTGCGGACCGCCTCGGTGCGCTGCTCCTGCTCGGCCTGCTTCTCCTCGGCCACCTTCCGGGCGGCTTCGGCCTTCTCGCGCTGGTAGTCGATCTCGGCCATGGCGCCGTTGAGGCGGTCGGCGATGTCGGCGTCGCTCTGCGAGCGGAGCTCGATGTAGAACTTGCGGCTCGAGGCGGTGACGAAGTCGTTGGTATCGAGCACGGTGAGCACGTCGTCGCCGGGCGGGCTGACGAAGGCGTTGACGGCCCGCTTGCGGACCTCGGTCTTGAGGGTGTCGATCTCGCCCTTCAGCCGCTTGATGGCGGCTTCGGCGTCGGCTATGTCCTGCTTGGCCTGCGCGACCTGGGCCTCGGTGCGATCGAGGGCCGCCTCCTGGGTGGCGAGGTTCTCGCCGAGGACCTGGAGGGCCTGGTCCAGTTCGGCCTTGGAGGCCTTGTTGGTGTCGAGCTTGGCGGCATTGGCGGCCTGCTCGGCGCGGACCTTCTCCCGCTGGGCGCGGGGATCGTTGGCGGGCGCGGACGAAGCGAGGTCCGACCCGACGAACCCGATGATCATGACGATGGCCGCCATGACGACCGCCAGGGAGTGTCGACGCACGAGTTGTTCTCCTCACCAGGGGGTCGGGGACCGATCGGTCCGGGTCCGTCACGAAACCGTAACAGATGAAACACTCCGCGCAAACCGCGACCCTCGCGACGCTACTGCGAGGACCTGTCAGGTTCGGGCACCCTCCGGAGCGCGCGCCTCACCTTGCGTGCGCTCGGTGTGGTCCGTCGGAGCGGTCAGCGCCGTGGCCGGGTCCAGGTTGTGGCAGGTACGGTGTCAGCAGTTTCCGGTGCGGGTGGCGCCCGGACGAGGAGCGATGATGAGCCAACCGGAGCCCGAGGTCTCATCCGATGGCCGCACCGCCCGGCGGGACCGCAACCGCGAAGCGGTGCTCGACGCGGTGCTGGACCTCTTCGCCGATGGGGCGATCACCCCGGTGCCGGCGGATGTGGCCGAGCGCTCGGGCGTGTCGCTGCGCTCCGTCTACCGCTACTACGACGACATGGACGCGCTGGTGCGGGCGGCCATCGCAAGGAACCTCACCCGCATGGGCCCGTACTTCGACCTCGAGGCACCGGGGGAGGGACCGCTGGCGGACCGCATCGAGCGGACGGTGACGGCCCGGCTGCGGCTCCACGACGGCATCGCGCCCATGGCCCGCGCGGCCATCGCCCGGGCGCCGCAGAACCCGATCATCGCCGAGCGCCTGGAGGAGACCCGGCTGCTGCTGCGCCGACAGGTCGAGGAGATGTTCGCCCCGGAGCTGGGTGCCCGCGACGCCGACGTCGCTCGCGAGGTGGTGGCGGCGGTCGACGTCCTGCTGGAGCTCGACGCCATCGACCACCTCCGCCGGCACCGCCGCATGACGGTGCCGGAGGCGCACCGGGTGCTGGTGCGGGGGCTCGGCGCCCTGCTCGGGTCCGCCTGAGGCGCGGCCGGGGCAGCCGGCGAGCGCACGCCGCTCGATCGGCCTAGCATGTTCTGGCACCGGCTTGGACAGAAGTTCCGGCTCGATCGAAGGGGACCCATGCAGGACTACGAAGGCTTCGAAGGCACGATCGAGCGCTACCAGAAGGACTCGACCCCGTGGTGGCCCACACCGGCGCACCCGGGCGAGCAGGCGCCCAACGTCATCGTCATGCTCCTCGACGACACCGGCTTCGCCCAGCTGGGGTGCTACGGCTCCGACATCGACACCCCGAACATCGACCGCCTCGCCCAGGGCGGGCTGCGCTACACCAACTTCCACGTGACGCCGCTGTGCTCGCCCACCCGTGCGGCGCTGCTCACCGGGCGCAACCACCACGAGGTCGGCATGCGGGCGCTGTCGAACTTCTCGTCGGGCTACCCGCACATGCGAGGCCACATCTCCAACAACGCCGCCACCGTCGCCGAGGTCCTGCGCGACGAGGGGTACGCCACCTTCGCCCTCGGCAAGTGGCACCTCTGCGCGATGGAGAACGCGTCGGCGGCCGGCCCGTTCGACCAGTGGCCCTGCCAGCGCGGGTTCGACCGGTTCTACGGGTTCATGGAGGGCGAGACGGACCAGTTCAACCCGGCGCTCGTCTACGACAACCACCACGTCGACGCGCCGAAGACGCCCGACGAGGGCTACCACCTCACCGAGGACCTGATCGACCACGCCATCGAGTTCATCCACGACACGAAGTCCATCCGGCCCGACCGGCCGTTCTTCACGTACCTGGCGTTCGGTGCCATGCACGCCCCGCACCAGGCCCCCGACGAGTACCTCCAGAAGTACCGCGGACGCTACGACGCCGGGTGGGACGTGGCTCGCGACGCCTGGTTCGCCCGGCAGGTGGAGATGGGGCTGATCCCCGCCGACACGGAGCTGGCACCGCGCAACGCCGGGGTCGAGGCGTGGGATGACCTGAGCGACAACGAGCGGGCGCTCGCTGCCCGACTGCAGGAGGCGTTCGCCGCGTTCCTGGACCACACCGACGTGCAGGTCGGCCGGCTGCTGGAGGCGCTCGAGCGGCTGGGCGAGCTGGACAACACGATGATCGTGTTCCTCTCGGACAACGGGGCCAGCCAGGAGGGCGGGCGCTACGGCTCGATGCACGAGATGAAGTACTTCAACCTCATGGACGAGACCCCCGACGAGGCGGTCGAGCGGCTCGACGACATCGGCGGGCCCCACAGCCACACCAACTACCCGTGGGGCTGGGCCCAGGCCGGCAACACGCCGTTCAAGTGGTACAAGCAGAACACCCACGAGGGCGGCGTCCACGTGCCGTGCATCGTCCACTGGCCCG
>CALANQ010000498.1 GCA_937926025.1 uncultured Acidimicrobiales bacterium | reverse complement strand
GTACGAGATGGGCGGCGTCGAGGAGCTGGGCCTGCTCAAGATGGACTTCCTGGGTCTGCGGAACCTGGACGTCATCTCCGATGCCATCGACCTGATCAAGGACTTCCGCGGCATCGACCTGGACATCGACAGCATCTCGCTCGACGACCCGAAGACGCTGGAGATGCTGTGCCGCGGCGACTCCATCGGCGTGTTCCAGCTGGAGGGCGGCGCCATGCGCGCCCTCATGCGCTCGCTGGCCCCGGACTGCTTCGAGGACGTCGCCGCCCTCATCGCCCTGTACCGCCCGGGTCCCATGTCGGTGAACATGCACAACGACTACGCCGACCGGAAGAACGGACGGAAGCCCGTCGAGTACTTCGATCCGGCCGCCGAGGAGCTGCTCGGGGACACCTACGGGCTGATGATCTACCAGGAGTCCGTGATGCGGGTGAGCCAGAAGTTCGCCGGCTTCACCCTCGCCGAGGCGGACAACCTCCGGAAGGCCTGCGGCAAGAAGAAGCCCGAGCTCATGGCCAAGGAGCGGGCCAAGTTCGAGGCCGGCTGCACCAACACCGGCTACGGGCACCTCGGCACGCCGCTGTTCGACAACATCGAGGGCTTCGCCAACTACGCCTTCAACAAGTCGCACTCGTTCGGGTACGGCGTGGTCACGTTCCAGACCGCGTACCTGAAGGCCCACTACCCGGTCGAGTACCTGGCGGCGCTGCTCACCAGCGTCAAGACCAACCTGGACAAGGCCGCGGTGTACCTCAACGAGTGCCGCACCATGAAGATCCCGGTGCTGGTGCCCGACGTGAACCGGTCGATGTCGGACTTCGTGGCGGCCAAGCTCGACGACGGGACCGAGGTCATCCCCTTCGGCCTGTCGGCCGTGCGCAACGTGGGCGAGGGCCTGGTGGCCAAGATCGTCGAGGAGCGCGACGCCAACGGCCCCTTCGCCGACTTCTACGACTTCTGCGAGCGCGTCGACATGACCGTGCTCAACAAGAAGCTGCTGGAGTCGCTCATCAAGGCGGGCGGCTTCGACTCGGTCGGCCACCCTCGTCGCGGCCTGCTCGCCGTGTTCGAGCAGATCGTCGACGCCACCGTCGCCCGCCGCAAGGAGCGGGACATGGGCGTGATGAGCCTGTTCGGCGACGTCGAGGACGTGGGGGGCAGCGGCTTCAGCGAGAAGGCCAAGATCCCGGACCTGCACTTCGAGAAGAAGGAGCAGCTCAAGTTCGAGAAGGAGATGCTCGGCCTCTACGTGTCCGACCACCCCCTGATGGGGGCGGAGGCGGCTTTGCGCCGCAAGGTGGACCACACCATCGACGAGCTTGGCGAGCTGGAGGACGGGTCGATGCGCAGCATCGGCGGCGTCATCACCAACCTGCAGCGCAAGTGGACCAAGAAGGGCGACCTGATGGCCGTCTTCATCCTCGAGGACCTGCAGAGCTCCATCGAGGTCATGGTCTTCCCGAAGACCATGCACGACATCGGCCACATGCTGGCGGACGATGCCGTCATCGTGCTGAAGGGCCGGGTCGACAAGCGCGACGACGAGGCCAAGTTCATTGCCATGGACGTCGAGATCTTCGAGGGCATCACCGACGGTGCCCCGCCGCTGCGCCTCAAGGTGTCTGCGGCCCGCCTCGACGAGCGCACCGTGTCGGACCTCAAGGCCCTGCTGCAGCGCTTCCCCGGCGAGTCCCAGGTGTTCCTGCACCTGGGCGAGAGCAAGGTCCTGCGCCTGCCCGACCAGTTCTGCGTCGACGCCACCGGCGGCATCGTCGGCGAGCTCCGCGTCCTGCTGGGCCAGGGCGCCCTGCTCTGACCGGGGCCCCACGGCGGAGCTGAGGTTCCCGCAGCCCGTTGTCACCCACGTGGGGACGCTGGGCGTGGATCAGGTGATGGAAGCGGCAGCGGAGGCGGAGACCCGGGTGGTGGCGCCGTTCGGGATGGCGCTGATCGACGACCTGTTCCGGTCCCGGTACGAGGAGATGGTGGGGCTGGCGGTCGTGGTGCTCGGTGGGCTGCCGGGCGCCGAGGACGTCGTCCAGGACGCCTTCGCCGCCATGATCCCGAAGGCGGCCGGCCTGGAGGGCCGCCGGCTACTTGGCCCGATCGGTGGTGAACGGCTGCCGGTCCAAGCTGCGCCGGGCCCGGGTGGCGCGCTCGCGGCCCGAGCCGTCGCCGGAGCTGGTGGGCTCGGCGGAGGCGGCGGCGCTGCGGGACCAGGCGGGCGAGCGGGTGCGGGCAGCGGTGCTGGCCCTCCCCGCCAAGCAGCGGCTGGCGGTGGCGTGCCACTTCTACCTGGAGCTGGATCGAGCGGAGACGTGCGACGTGATGGGCGTGTCCCTGAACTCGTTGAAGACCCACCTGAGCCGGGCCTCCAAGGCGCTGGCGACGAGCCTGGAGGAGGAGCGGTGATGGTCGACGATCACGACCTTCGTGGCGCCCTGGGCGGGTTCCGTCCGTCGGGGCTCGACCTCGACGGGGCGGCCGCGGCCGTCCGCCGGCGGGCGGGGGAGCGGTCGGGGGAGCGGGGCCGGCCGAGCGGTTGGCGGCGTCGCAGCGTGAAGACCGTGGTGATCGCCTTCGTGGCGGGGGTCGCGGCGCTGGGCGGCGGCCAGATCGTGGCCGCCGTGCGCGACGAGCCGCGGGTCACCGCCGACGGCACCGAGCTGGCCCAGCTGTCGATCGCCGAGCTCGATCCCGGTCTGCTGTGGAAGGTGGAGGTGACCCAGGACGGCGCCGACACCTGCATCACCACCTCGGTGGGCGGGGGTGGCGGTGCGTACTGCGCGCCGCACTGGGGCGAGATGGAGGCCTACCCGAAGGCCATGTACTCCTCGGTTCCGCGCCAGTCGGACGACCCGGACCGTCTCTTGGTGGTCATCGTCAGCCCGACCGACCGCACCGTGGGGCTGATCCCCCGGAACCACGACGTCGACCCGTCGACACGCGATGCCGTGGAGGTGGGCTCGCTCGATGGCGTGCACCGGACCACCGTGAAGCTCTCGGGCACCGAGCGGGTGGTGTGGAGCTTCGTGCTGGACGGGCCCTCCACCGACGACGGTCCGCCGGTGGAGGCCGTCTACCTGGACTGATGACCCGTTGCCTCATGGTATCCGATCGGATACCATCTGCGTCGTGGAAGCAGGAACCCTGATCCGGACCGCACGGCACCGAGCCGACCTGTCCCTGCGGGACCTGGGGCGGGCCGCCGGCACCTCCCATTCGGCCATCGCCGCCTACGAGGCGGGCCGCAAGGAGCCCTCGTTCGAGACGTTCGTGCGGATCCTGCGGGCCGCCGGCTTCGAGCTGGGGCCCGAGCTGCGCCGGGCGGTCGGCGGCGTCGACGGCGAGGCGCGGGGCCGCGAGCTGGTCGAGGTGCTGGAGCTGGCCGCCTTGTTCCCGGCCCGGGACGCCCGGTACCTGACCGCCCCGGTGTTCGGCCGGTCGTGATGTCCCTGCCGGCGAAGATCATCGCCCTGCACCGCCACCTCGACGACGCCGGTCTCCCGCACGCGTTCGGTGGCGCCCTGGCCCTGGCGTGGTGCACCCAGCAGGCGCGCGGCACCATCGACATCGACGTCAACGTGTTCGTCGGCGTCGACCAGCTCGACCAGCTGCTCGACGGCCTGCCCGACGAGGTGACCTGGACCGACGAGGACCTCGTCCTGCTCCGCCGGGACGGCCAGGCGCGCCTGCACTGGGACGAGACGCCCGTCGACGTGTTCCTGGACACCACGGACTTCCACCGGGCCGTCGCCGGCCGCTGCCGCACCGAGTCGTTCGCCGGGACCGACGTGCCGTTCCTCGGCTGCGATGACGTGGCCGTGTTCAAGGCCTTCTTCGACCGCACCAAGGACTGGGCCGACCTCGAGGCCATGGCGGCGGCCGGCACCCTCGATGTCGACCGGGTCACCGGCGTGCTGGTCGACTACCTCGGCGCGTCGGATCCCCGGATCGTCAAGGTGCTCGCCCTGCGCCCGTGATCTTCGGGTGCCGATCTGTGACCGTGGCGAGCACTCGATCGACCAGGTCCTCGACGGCGGGCCGGGACAGGCGCTTGCCTTCGAGGGCGACCCGGTAGAGCACGCCCCCGATCAGCAGCGAGAGGGCGGCCTGGGCGTCCTTGCGGTCCAGGTGGGCGTCGAGGACCGCCGTGACGCCGCTGGCGCCCTCGTCGATGAGCTGCTGGCGGAGCTCGTCGACCGCCGGGTCCGTGCCCGCTCGTTCCAGCACCCCGCCGACCAAGCGGGTGAGGGGGCCGTCGGTGAGGTCCCGGGCGAAGTCCGCGAGGTCCCGCACCAGGTCGGCTCGGAGGTCACCCGTCGGGGGAGCGTGGTCACCGGGTGCGCACAGCTGCCCGAAGCCGGCCCGGATCAGATCGAGCCGGGTGGGCCAGTGGCCGTAGATGGTGGCCTTGGCGTAGCCGGAGCGCTTCGCCACCTCGGCGTGGGTCACGGCCGACCAGCCGTCCGACGCCAGCAGCCCCGCCACCGCATCGGTGACGTCGCGCTGCGTGCGGCGCACCCGGGGGTCGAGGCTGTCGGTCACACACCCAACCTACCTGCCGTCGAGCTTTCATGGACGATCTGGTCGCTTTTGAACGAAGTGTTCAATAAGGTGCCGGTGTCGTCGGGCCGACGAGTGCCTCAAAGGTCGACGACCCAGCCACCTCGCCTCGTCAACGGAGCCGTCCCGCCGTGTCCATCGCCTACTGGGTCGTCGCCGGCCTCCTCGCCGCCACCTACCTGTATGGCGGTGTCCTGAAGGTGGTGCGCACCCCGGATCAGCTGCGCCCGATGATGGCCTGGGTGGACCGCGTCCCCCTCGGGCTCGTGCGCACCATCGGCGTGCTCGAGGTGCTGGGCGCCCTCGGGCTCATCCTCCCGCCGCTGACCGGCACCGCTCCCGGCCTGGCCGTGGCCGCTGCGGTGGGCCTGGTGCTGCTCCAGTGCGGCGGCATCGTCGTCCACCGCACCAGCACCGACGACCGCCAGATCGTGATCAACGTGATCCTGCTGGTCACGGCGCTGGCCGCCGCGATCCTGGGCGCCGCCAGCCTGTAGGCAAGGAGGGATCCGGGTTCGTGGCGACCGCCCCCGCCTGCTACCTTCGTCCGTCCCGGGGCCATTAGCTCAGTTGGCTAGAGCGCCTGCATGACGCGCAGGAGGTCGGGGGTTCGATTCCCTCATGGCCCACCACACCGGTGCACCTGACCAGCGGCTTCGCCCGCTGGTCAGTCTCGTTTCGGGCTCGCACTCGTCGGTGGGCGTCGCCGTTCCGTCGACGCTCGAGTTGTTGGCCGTTAGCTGGCCTGCACGCAGGCCATCAGTGCCAGGGCGTCCTCGCTCCCGGCCGACAAGCCGATGGTGCGGCCATCGGGTGCGAGCGATGCGCTTCGGGCGCCGCCCGACAGGGCGAACAGAACCTCGCCCTTGATGACCCAGACGTCGCTGCTCGATGTGCGGGCTCCGGCACCGTCGTAGATGTTGGCGGCGATGAGGCGGTACCCGTCGCGGCCACCCCCGCTCGCGAACGATTCGCCGACGTGGTCGGCGCCGTTCGTGAGCGTCGCTTCGACCACCTTCACATCAGAGGGGCTGGCGGGGCGGCATGCCGGCGGCGTTGTTGTCGTCTGCTGGTGGGTCGTGTTGGGAGGCGGGGTCGTGGCGGGCGCTGTGTCCGAGCGACCGGCCGAGGGCGTTGGGAGCGTCCGCTCGGCCGTCGTGTCGCTCGATGCGCTGCACGCGCCGAGGAGCAAGCCGAGCGCAATCAGCCACACCAGTCCTGCTGCTCTGGTCACGGTCCCGGCCACGTCGGCACGATAGGTCGCAAGGAAGACGGACCTTCCGTGCAGCCGGTGGGCAGCGCGGCGGCAGGGTGGGCGGATCCTCGGTGGCTCAGTCGTGATCGGGCGCGTATCGTTCGGGCGGGCTCTGGTGCTCGGTGGACCAGAGGGGAGGATCGATCATGCGAAGGCTGCTGTTGGTCGTTGGCGTTGTCCTGCTTGTGGGTTGCGGAGCGAGCGGCGGCGAAGCCACCAGCTCTTCGACGACCACCTCAGGCGTCAGCACATCGTCGACTGCGCCGCCCACCACGACCGAGCCGCCGACCACCACGACGATGCCGAAGGACCTGGCAGTCGCTGAGATGTCGGAAGAGGTCCAGCGGGCATGTGCTGAAGCGGTCAGCGGCCTGAGCGATCCGACCATCCGCTACCGCTCGGCCTGGTCGCCGTACCGAACCAGGACGTCGTTGATCAACGAGGCCAAGGCATGCGTGCAGTCCAAGTGGGACGCGGTGGTCGAAGCAGAGCGCAAGGCGGAGGAGGAGCGCCGTCGAGCCGAAGAGCAGCGGCGTGCTGAGGAGGAGGCCGCTCGGGGAACCGTGAGCCAGCAGAACGCTCGGGCGAAGGCGGCCGAGTACCTCGATTTCACGGCATTCTCACGCAGCGGCCTCATCGACCAGCTCGAGTACGAGGGCTTCTCTGAAGGCGATGCCGCATTCGGCATCGACGCGCTGAACGTCGATTGGAACGAGCAGGCGGCTCGGATGGCGGCGAAGTACTTGGACTTCACCGCCTTTTCGCGCAGCGGACTGATCGAGCAACTCGTGTACGAGGGCTTCACCCAGGAGCAGGCTGAGTACGGGGTGAGCACGACCGGTCTGTAGCGCCCATGCTGGGGTGATGGGTGTGGTCGTTCGTCTGCCGCTCGACGGGTTAGTGCATCCCGACGGGACGGCGCTGGTGCGGGGGGATCGGCTCAAGCGGGCGGAGGTAGGTTCGTCGATGGGGTACGGGACCGAGGTCAGCCTCGTGGTGTCGACCATCGGGAAGCCGCTGGTGTGGCGCGGTGGCGACGAGATGCGGGCGTTCTGGAAGGCCGACGCCTCGATGCGCATCGCCTCGCCCAATGAGGGGATCGATCTCGACCGGTTCCCCGATGGGCGGTGCTACCTGGCCTGCCTCTGGACCGATGGCGAGGGTGGGCATCGGACCGTGGAGCTCCAGGAGTTCCACTGACGTCGAGCGGGCCCCGGCGGAGCGGCGTTCACGCCGGGCCGGGCGGTGGTCCGAACGACGGGTCGGCCCAGGTGGCCGGGCACGGCGTGACGGCGGTATCGGTGCCCAGGCAGCGGCCGGTGGTGGCGTTGTAGACGGACAGGAACACGAACACCAGACCGATCGCCGTCATGGCGATGGCGCCCAACCGCTTCTGCCATCGACGCCAGTCGTTGGTGATGGTCTCGGGCCGGATGACGAGGAAGACGGCGAACGCGGTGTAGGCGGCGGCGAAGGCGGCGATGACCCACGCCTGTCCCGGTCGAGCGCACCCTGCGAGCACCATGCGGGCAGCAGGCTACGGCCGTCGTCCCCGATGTCGGAGACCACCGGGATGAGTTTGGACAATCGTCCGGGGCCGGTGGCGCCCGGCTCGCTAGCCTCGGTGGGATGCGGCGACCTTCGGTCCTGGCCCGTGGTGTTCGGCAGACGGTGGTCGCCGTCGGGTTCGCCATCGGTCTGGTGGTCGCCTCGGCGGTGGCGGCCGGTGCCGGCGCGCCCCCGCCGTCGGCGACGATGTCCGTCACCCCGACGACCATCACCTACGGGTCGGACCTCACGGTGTCGGGAACCGGCTGCGTCGATCCCGACACCCCGGACGGGCCCGCCCTGACGGTTGCGGTCTACGGCCGGAACCTCAACGAGCCGAACCCGATCGACCCGCAGGGCGAGCTGCTCGGGACGACCTCGGTCGCCGAGGACGGCACCTGGACGTTCGCCTACACGGTGCCGGCGGAGGCGCCGGACTTCACGTTCGACGCCAGCTTCACGCGGTCCATCCGTGCGGACTGCGGGATCCTGGACCCGCCGCTGCTCTCGACGATCTTCTCCTACGACCCCGTCGAGGTCCGCTTCGAGGTTCCGGGGGCCACCACCACGACGTCGACGCCTGCGTCGCCCACCACGTCAGCGGCGGGTGACGGAGCGGCGGCTCCGGCGGCGACGGCGGCCGCTCCGGTGACGGGCGCGCCCGGCTACACGGGCTGAACCCCCACGGCACCCGCTGAGCCGAGTACCTCCCGCATCTGGCGCGGGAGCTCGGCGGTAGGGTCGCCGGGCCGCAGGTCGTGAGCGTGGAGGCGGCTGATGGGTCTGGCGTTCTTCTGGGGTGCGACGGGCGCGGCGGCGCTGCTCGTCGGCGCCGTGGTGGCCTACGTGGGGTCGCCCAGCCGGAACCTGATCGCCATCGTGATGGCGCTGGGCGCCGGGCTGCTGATCGGATCGGTGGCGTTCGAGCTCATCGAAGACGCGCTCGACGTGGCCGAGGTCGGCAAGGTCGGGGGCTACACGCTCCTCGGCGCAGCGGTCTTCACGCTGGGGGACTGGTACCTGGACCGGCGCGGCGGCGGCGACCGCAAGGACTCCGAAGGCGCGCAGGAAGAGGGGTCACCGCTGGCGATCGTGTTCGGCTCGGTGCTCGACGGCATCCCGGAGTCGTTCGTGCTGGGGCTGACGGTCCTGCAGGGCGGGGTCAGCGTCGGGCTGCTGGTCGGCGTGATGCTCAGCAACCTGCCCGAGGGCATGTCGTCGTCGGCCGGGCTCCGCATCGCCGGATGGCCGAAGGGCCGGGTCTTCGGCATGTGGCTGGTGGTGATGCTGGTGTCCGGTGCCAGCGCGGCCGCCGGCTACCACTTCCTGAGCGACCCGTCGCTCAGCGGCAGCGCAGCGGTGGCCCAGGGCTTCGCGGCCGGCGCGCTCCTCGCCATGGTGGCCGACACGTTGCTCCCCGAGGCGTACGAGGTGGAGGGCGTGTTCACCGGATCCTGGGTGGCGATCGGCTTCGCCCTCTCCCTCATCCTCACGTCGGTCTGATCGCGGCCGCGGAGGCGCTAGACCGGGGAACGTGAAGTACCAGCAGGTCCGGGGCGCCGATCTGAAGCACCACGCGGTCGACGCCGAGGGCGACCTGCTGTGCGGGCTCCCGGCCCGCAAGGTGATCGGGACGCTCGGGATGCCGTTCAAGCCGGCGCACCCCCGCTCGTGCCCGGTGTGCGCGGAGGAGTCGCAACTGCCCGCTCGACGCCCTCGCCGCCGGGGACCCCGTCCCGGGAACCAGGGCGAGCGGGCCTGACCCATCGGCCCGGATCGGTCGCCGCCGTAGGGTGCGGTGGTGGACGAGGTCCGGCGGGCGTACGGGGCGTTGGCGGGCCGGTACGTGGGGCTGTTCGGGCGTACCTCGGCGATGCACCCTGACGACCTGGCGCTGATCGACCGCCACCTCGGCGGCTGCTCGGGCTCGGTGCTCGACGCCGGGTGCGGCCCCGGGCACGTGACGGCGCACCTCCGGCGGCGAGGGGTGGACGCCACGGGCGTCGACCTCACGCCCGAGCTCCTCGACCACGCCCGTGCCGCCGATCCCCAGGGCCGCTACGTGCGGGCATCGATCGACCGGCTCCCGGCGGCGGACGGCAGCCTCGACGGAGCGGTCGCCTGGTACTCGCTGATCCACCTGCCTCCGAACGCCCTCGCCCCAGCCCTGGCGGAGCTGCGGCGGGTGCTCCGGCTCGGCGGCACCCTGGTGGTCGGGTTCTTCGACGGACCGGTGGTGGGGCCGTTCGACCACAAGGTGACGGAGGCCTGGTCCTGGCCCGCCGATGAGCTGGCCGATCGGCTGGCGGCCGCCGGCTTCGCGGAGACCGAGCGCCGGCAGCGAGCCGAGGAGGCGGACCCGTTCGTGCGGGCCCACGGCGCGCTGGTGGCCACCGCGGTGTGACGGCGGAGGCGGTGGCTAGGTGAGGTCCGTGCGAGCGATGAAGTCGTCCCGGGCGGCCTCGGACTCGAAGCCGACGATGGTCCAGACGTGGTCGCCGCCGGCCTGGCGCACCGCCTCCACCCGGTGGTTGCCATCCTCCAGGTAGAACTCGTCGTCGGTGCACATGGCGATGACCGGCGCCGGTTCCAGGCCGTCGGCCACCTTGTCGGCCAGGTCGCCCACGTCGTCCCGCCACTCGTGGTCCTCCACCACCTGGGCGACGGGGTGGCCGGGTGGCCCGGCCAGGCGGGCGAGGCGGTCCAGCGGCAGCAGGACCGGGCCGATCCACCAGCGCGGGGCCGACGCCAGCTTCACGGCCAGCCCCTCGTTGTCGCTGCCCGGGCTGGCCAGGAACTCGGTGACCCACTGGTCGAGGGTGCCCTCGGCGGCGGCCTCCCGGGCGGCGGTGACGGTGGTGTGCGATGCGTCGGTCACGAGGCACCGCCTCGGGTGGCACCGGCGCCGACGGGGCCGAGGTCGTCGTCGGCCCCGACGCCCAGCAGGTGGACGGCCTCGTTGTAGGACCGCAGGGTCCAGGTCCCCTCGTGGTGCTCCCACTCGGTCAGGCCGGTGTTCGACGGGCGGAGCTGGGCGCTGATGGCCGGGTCGAGGATGCCAAGCCGCAGCCGCATGGCCGCCATGATCAGCCCGGCGTGGCACACGGCGACGACCGTCTCGTCGGGGTGGGCGGCGGCCAAGCGGTCCAGGGTTCGCTCGACGCGGCCGTGGAAGCTGTTCCAGCTCTCGCCGCCGGGTGCGAACAGCCGATCCGGTTCGGCCTCCATGTCGAAGGAGCCGTAGCGCCGGTTGTACTCGGACCAGTCGATGCCGTCGGCCTCGCCGGTGTGGATCTCGCACAGGTCGCAGTCCTGGGCGGGAGCAGCGAAGCCGAGCGCGGGGGCGATGATCGAGGCGGTCTCCACGGCCCGGGGCAGGACGCTGGCCAGCAGGACGT
>CALANQ010000497.1 GCA_937926025.1 uncultured Acidimicrobiales bacterium | reverse complement strand
CCACCAGCTCCACGACCACCTCCACCACCAAGCCGGCCACCACCACCACGGCATCGGGCTCCACCACCACGATCCCGAGCGGGCCCCGCGGCGGGACCGTCAAGCTCGAATCCCCGTCGTACAGCAAGAGCTTCACCGTGCGGGTCTGCGTGAACCCCGACGAGACCACGCTGGCGTTCACCGCCATCACCAAGGACGGTTTCCGGCTCACGGTGTCCGCCAAGGACGGCAAGGGCTCCATGAGCGTCACGGGCGGCTCCGAGAGCGACGCCATCGACATCCACGGCAGCGTCACCTCGGTCGAGGTCGGCGACACCGGCGACATCGACGTCGAGGGCGAGATGGGCACCGGGACCGATCAGGTCGAGGACTACACCATCACCGGTTCCTGCAGCGCCACGTAGACCCCACCCGGACTGCCTGCCTCGACGCCCGTACCGCGAGGGGAGGGCTCCGACCGTCGCCTACGGTGCGCTCCGGGATCTGAGGGGGTGCGGACGTGGAGCTGATCGGACGACGGCGTTTCCTGGCGGCGTCGCTGGGGGTGGCGGGGGTCGCCGTCCTCGGCGCGTGCAGCAACGACGGGTCCGACGGATCGTCGGGGAGCGACGGCGGCGGGGCGGGAGCCTCCGGCACCGGTCCCATCGCCGCCGGTGCTGCCGGGCTCGTGGCCGAGGACGCGTACGGCGCCCGCATCGACCGCTACCTCGCCGCCGCCACCACCGACGACGTCGACCCGGGGAACCCGGTGAGCATCGCCACCCACCTCATCGCCGCGCACCGCGACCCCGACCACGAGTGGTCGGCGTCGTCGGTGACCGTCGACTCGCTCGCCGACGTGTGGCAGCAGATCGACGACTGGGAGGACACCCGGGACTTCCGGTTCGTCTACTTCCACTGGATGCTCGGCCTCGCCGACGGCAAGGCCCCCAGCACCACGCTCGACCCGGATGTGGTGGCCGCCATCGAGCAGCGCATGGTGGACAACCGCTACCGCTACGACGATCCGCTGCCCGACGACCGCATCGACAACCTCTGGTTCTGGTCCGAGAACCACCGCATCCTCGGGCTGGTCGGCGAGTACCTGGCGGGCCAGCGGCTGCCCGACGAGACGTTCACCATCACCGGGCTGACCGGCAAGGAGCACGTGGCGCGGTCCAAGCAGCCGATCCTCGACTGGATCGATGAGCGGGCCCGCTTCGGGTTCTTCGAGTGGCACAGCAACGTGTACATGAAGAAGGACATCGAGCCGCTCCTGACGCTGATCGCCTTCGCCGACGATCCGGAGGTGGTCCAGGCCGCCACCATGGCCGTCGACCTGTGCGTGCTGGACCTGGCCGGCCACGACCACGCCTCGGTGTACAACGCATCCCGCGGCCGGACCTACGCCAACGACAAGACCAACGCCATCGAGGGCACCTTCGACGTCTTCAAGCTGCTGTTCGACGACACCGACCTCGACCACCGGCAGGGCGCCGACGCCGCCGCGTCGTTCTTCGCCGGGACCGACGGCTACCGGCCGCCCCAGGTGCTGGTGGACATGGCCACGGCGAAGGACCCCGGGGTGGTGCGGGAGCGCCACGGCATCTTCGTCGACGGGTCGGTCCCGGTGACCGAGAACCCGAAGGCGCCCTACGGCTACGACTTCGACGACCCGGCC
>CALANQ010000496.1 GCA_937926025.1 uncultured Acidimicrobiales bacterium | reverse complement strand
CGCTCACGCTCGGGCTGTTGCACTTCCAGAGCGTCGGCCAGCAGGCCGACCGGTACCAGGTGTACGTGTCCCGGGTCGGCACCGCGGAGTTCGACGCCGGGACGGTGGTCGGCTGGGTGATCTTCCACGGCCTCGACCTCGCCGCGGTGCTGGTGCTGGCCGGGGTGTTCATCTTCCTGCGACGCCGGCTCAACGATCCCGGCGCGTTGGCCGTCGAGCGCGGCGGCGACTTCCTGGTGCTGGCCGGGCTGTTCGCGGTGTCGGTGACCGGCTTGTTCCTCACGGTGTCGAGCATGTGGCTCGACGGGCAGTTCTACTCGGCGCTCAACACGCTCCACGCGCTCACGGTGATCCTCGGGCTCATGTACCTGCCGTTCGGGAAGCTGTTCCACATCTTCCAGCGGCCGGGAAACCTCGGCGTCGCCTACTACAAGACCGCCAACGCCGAGGGCGAGCAGGCTCTGTGCCGCCGCTGCGGCGACGGGTTCGCCAGCGCCCAGCAGATCGCGGACCTCCAGGAGGTGCTTCCCCAGATGGGATTCGACTATCAGGCCGGTGACGGCGGCAGCTACCAGGACACCTGCCCGCGCTGTCGCCGCGCGAGCGTGACCCTTGCGCAGTCGGCACGAGTCGGCGGGTTCGGCTGATGGCCCGCATCCCCGTCACCGAAGAGGCCCTGATCGAGCGCTTCGGCCCGCACCTGAACGAGGCGCCCCCCGGCGGCTGGGACGCGGACCTCGAGATCGACCGGGTCGTGAACACGCACTGCTGCTTCTGCGGCCAGCAATGCGGCATCAAGCTCAAGGTCCACGACAACGAGGTCGGCGGGTTCGAGCCCTGGTACGAGTTCCCGTTCAACGAGGGCAAGCTCTGCCCCAAGGGCGTGAAGCGGTCCCTGCAGGGCAGCCACCCCGACCGGCTGCTGCACCCGATGGTCCGAGACGAGTCCTCGCCTGGCGGGTTCCGCCGGGTCAGCTGGGACGACGCTCTGGCCAGGGTGGTCGGCGAGATCCAGCGCATCCAGGCCACCTATGGCGACGACGCCTTCGCCATGCTCTCGGGCGTCTCGCTGACGAACGAGAAGAGCTACCTGGTCGGCAAGTTCGCCCGGCTCGCGCTGCACACCGCCAACCTGGACTACAACGGCCGCTTCTGCATGGTCTCCGCGGGCGCTGGCAACAAGAAGGCCCTCGGCATGGACCGGGCCCCGAACCCGTGGAGCGACATCCCGCTCGCCGATGTGGTGTGGACGGCCGGGACCAACGTGGCCGAGACGTTCCCCATCACCACCAGCTACATCTGGCGGGCACGCGACCGCGGCGCCAAGCTCATCGTGCAGGACCCTCGCGTCGTCCCGCTTGCCCGAACCGCCGACCTGTTCCTCCCGGTTCGGCCCGGTACCGACTCGGCGCTGTTCGGTGCGGTGCTCCACGAGCTGATCCGCAACGACTGGCTCGACCACGAGTTCATCGACGCCCACACTGTCGACTTCGACCAAGCCGCCGACGCAGCCGCAGACATGACCCCCGCCTGGGCGGCCGAGATCACCGGCGTCCCGGCGGCCCGCATCGAGGAGGCCGCCGAGCTGTGGGGCACCTCCGCAACCGGCATGATGCTCCACGCCCGCGGCATCGAGCAGCAGGTCAAGGGCACCGAGAACGTGCTCGCAGCCATCAACCTCGGACTCGCCACCGGCAAGTTCGGCAAGCCTGGCTGCGGCGTGTCCACCATCACCGGCCAGGGCAACGGCCAGGGTGGCCGCGAGCACGGCCACAAGTGCGATCAGCTCCCCGGCAACCGCGACATCACCGTCCCCGAGCACCGAAAGGCGGTGGCCGAGGTGTGGGGCGTCGATGAATCTGAGATCCCCGGCAAGGGCCTGCCCGCGGTGGCACTCATCGAGGCCATCCACGCCGGGGAGATCAAGGGCCTGCTGTCGATCTGCTTCAACCCGGCGGTATCGGCGCCCGACGTGAACTTCACACGGGAGGCGCTGGACAAGTTGGAGTTCTACGCGACCATCGACTTCTTCCTCTCCGACACCGGCCGTCACGCGGATGTCGTGCTCCCGGGCTCGCTCCACGAGGAAGACGAGGGCACCTCGACGAGCGGCGAGGGCCGGATCATCAAGATCAACGCCGCGGTCGACCCGCCCGGTGAAGCACGCCGCGACGGCGAGATCCTCTGCGACCTCGCGGCGCGGCTCGGACGCGGCGAGCACTTCCGGTACGGGAGCAACGAGGAGATCTTCGACGAGCTGTGCCGGGCGTCCTCGGGTGGCAAAGCCGACTACACCGGCGCCACCTGGGATCGGATCGAGTCCGAGATGGGCCTGTTCTGGCCGGTCCCCGAAGTCGGCCACCCCGGCACCCCGCGGCTCTACGAAGGCGGCCAGTTCGCGTTCCCCGACGGCAAGGCCCGGTTCCATGCCGTCCCGCACCGCCCGCCCGCCGAGGTCGTCGACGACGAGTATCCGATCTGGCTGACATCGGGTCGCGTGGTCAGCCAATACCTGTCGGGCACCCAGACCCGCCGCATCGCCGGGCTCGTCAACCAGTACCCCGAGCCCCTGTGCGAGATGCACCCGCGCCTCGCCGAGTCGCTCGGGATCGCGAACGGCGACCAGGTCATCGTCTCCTCTCGCCGCGGCCAGATCACGCTGCCCGCTGCGGTGGTCACCACGATCCGGCCCGACACCGTGTTCATCCCGTACCACTGGCCCGGCAAGAAGGCTGCGAACCAGCTCACCATCCGCGCCGTCGACCCGGTCTCCGCGATGCCCGAGTTCAAGGTCGCTGCCGTCAAGGTCGCCAAAGCAGGGGAGGGGATGCACCCGTGAAGACCGCCCGCTACGGCATCGACGACCGGCCGATCTTCGTGATCGACCAGAGCCGCTGCATCGGCTGCGAGGCCTGCGTCCAGGCCTGCTCGGAGTGCGGGACCCACCGCGGCCAGTCGCTCATCCACCTCGAGCGCATCGACCGGGCCTCCAGCACC
>CALANQ010000495.1 GCA_937926025.1 uncultured Acidimicrobiales bacterium | reverse complement strand
GGGCTCGGGCACCGCCGACGCCCACGCCGAGCTGGCAGCGCTCGTCCGGCTGCTGGAGATCACCCAGATCACCCGGTACTTCCAGGGCGCCGACCACGAGCTGGTCCAGCGGGCCGTGGACCTGGCGCTGGAGCTGGGCGAAGACGAGACCCACCGGCGCCTGGCCTGGTACCAGTGGGCCGCCGGCGCCACCGCCGCCCGGGTCGATGCGTGCGGGCCGCTGGCCGCCGCCTACCGCGACCGGTTCCGCGACGACGACCGGCCGTTCGTCCGATCCTCGGCCCACGAGGTCTACGGCGTGTGGTGCTGGGGTGCCGGGCGCATCGGCGACGCCGTCCGCTCGCTCGATCTGGCCCTGGAGCTGCTCGACGGCGTGACCCCGCCCGAGGACACCTTCGGGGCGGAGCAGTACCTGGTCACCTTCACGTTCTGGCTCTACAACCACCTCGTGCACGGATCCCTGTCGGTGGACGACGGCCAGCGGCTCTTCCAGGACCTCCACGACGCCATCCCGGACCCGGTCGGGCGCGCCTCGGTGTGCGGTTTCGCCATGACCTCATTCGCCCCGCTCCTGGCCTGGGACGTGGTGGAGCACTTCGAAGGGCTGGCCCTCGAGGCCGATCCCCGCTCGCAGTTCGCGTTCTGGGGCGGGCAGCTCCAGATGCACCGGGGCATCCTGGCCGCCTGGAAGGGCCGGGCCGATGACGGCATCGAGCTGTTCGCCGACGGCCGGGCCCGCTACACGGGAATCGGCGGCTGCTCGGGCATGCACTCGTTCGAGGCGTGCATAGCCCTGCTGCTGGCCCAGCAGGGGCGCATCGCCGACGCCCGCATCGCGGCGCGTGCGGCCCGCAGCTTCGTCGAGACCCGCAACGAGCGCTTCGCCGAGCCGATGGTGTGCCTGGCCGAGGCTGCGGTGCTCCACGGCGAGGGCGACCCCGACCGGGCGGTGGCCAAGATCCGCGAGGCCCGTGAGGTGGCGGGCCGCCAGGAGGCGTACGCCATGGGGTACCGCATCGACCAGGTGGCGGCCGAGCTGGGGCTGCCGGCGCACTGAGGTCGATCCGGGCCCGGACGCGCCACCGGCGTGCGCCCGGCCCCCTGGAGGGGTGGACGCACGCCGGTGGGTCGTGCGAGCGGACCGCTGGGGGTCCGGGGCGGCGGTCAGCCGGCGGCGGCGACCACCTCGGCCTCGGCCTCGGCGGCGGCGTTGTCGCCGGCCTTCTTGGAGTAGGCGATGGCGGCCACGACGACGACGGCGGCGATCACGGCGATGGCGATGGCACCGGCCTTCGGCGACTGCTCGAGGCCGGCGAGCTTGGGCTCGCTGTACATCTTGATGATGGCCGGGAGGATCAGCAGCGAGACCAGGTTCATCACCTTGATCAGCGGGTTCAGGGCCGGGCCGGCGGTGTCCTTGAAGGGGTCGCCCACGGTGTCGCCGATCACGGCGGCCTTGTGGCCTTCGGAGCCCTTGCCGCCCTCGGCGCCGTCCTCGATGAACTTCTTGGCGTTGTCCCAGGCGCCACCGGCGTTGCTCAGGAAGTTGGCCATCAGCTGGCCGACCACGATGACGCTGGCCAGGAAGGCGCCCAGCGAGATGGGGCCGAGGCCGAAGCCGATGATGACCGGGGCGAGCACGGCGATGATGGCCGGGGTGGCCAGCTCGCGGAGCGAGGCCGCCGTGCAGATGTCGATGGCGGGGCCGTAGGCGGCCGTCGTCTCGCCGCTCATGATCTTGCCGTCGGCGAACTGGCGGCGGACCTCCTGCACCACCACGCCGGCCGTGCGGGACACGGCGCGGATGGCGAGCGAGGAGAAGATGAAGGCGATGGAGCCACCGACGAGGAGACCGATGAAGACCTTCGGGTCGGCCACGTTGATGATGTAGGACTCGCCGCCGCGCCAGAGCGGGCCGAGCTGCTCGATGATGGTCTCGCCGTAGGAGGCGAAGAGGGCCACGGCGGCGATGACCGCCGAGCCGATGGCGAAGCCCTTGGTGACGGCCTTGGTGGTGTTGCCCACCGCGTCGAGCGCCACCATGATGCGCTCCGGCTCGCCCTCGAAGTTGCCCGACATCTCGGCGATGCCGGCCGCGTTGTCGGCCACCGGACCGAAGGTGTCCTCGGCCACGATGATGCCGGTGGTGGAGAGCATGCCGATGCCGGCGAGGGCCACCAGGTAGACGGAGAACTTGAACGAGCCGCCGCCCAGCGCCACGGCGCCGCCGATGGCCACGGCCACGGCGATCAGGGCCCACACGGCGGACTCCAGGCCGAGGCTCATGCCCTCGAGGACCGTGGTGGCCGGGCCGGTGCGGGTGGCCTTGGCGATGTCCTGCACGGGCTTGGTGGTGGTGGAGGTGAAGTAGGCGGTGATCTTGGAGGCGGCGAAGCCGAGGACCACGCCCACCAGCACGGCGCCGAACATGCGGGCGCCGGGGTTGCTCACGAGCAGCTCGCCGCCGGCGAGGGCCTTGGGGTTGCCCACGTAGCCGAAGGCCAGGGCGGCAGCGCCGGCGATGGCCAGGACCTGGGCGACGCCGATGCCGCGGTTGATGGCCTTGAGGGCGTCGGACTCGCCGGGGCGGGCCTTCACCAGGTAGATGCCGATGAGCGAGGCGACCAGGCCGATGGCCATGACGGCCACCGGGAACACCAGGCCCTTGGCGGCGTCGCGGGGGCCGACGCCGATGGCGGTGAACGCCGAGACGCCGAGGATGATCGAGGCAACCAGGGTCACGCCGAAGGACTCGAAGAGGTCCGAGGCCATGCCGGCGCAGTCACCGACGTTGTCGCCCACGTTGTCGGCGATGGTGGCGGGGTTGCGGGGGTCGTCCTCGGGGATGCCGGCCTCGACCTTGCCCACCAGGTCGGCGCCGACGTCGGCCGCCTTGGTGAAGATGCCGCCGCCGACGCGGAGGAACAGGGCCAGCAGCGACCCGCCGAAGCCGAAGCCGACGAGGATGGCCGAGCTGGTGTTCTGGAAGATCAGGATGATGACCGTGGCGCCGAGCAGGCCCAGGCCGGCGGTGGCCAGGCCGACGGAGCCGCCGGTGCGGATGGCGGCCTTGAGGGCGCCGGGGTAGTCGCTCTTGGTGGCGGCGGCGGTGGTGCGGATGTTGCCGCGGGTGGCCAGCCACATGCCGAGGAAGCCGATGGCACCGGAGAACAGGGCGCCGGTGATGAACGCCAGCGTCCGGTACAGGCCCGACTGCGTGAAGCTCAGCGCCGTGTCGTTGTTGTCCTTGAGGATCTCCGCCGAGGTGAAGAACACCACGAAGCAGAGCGGGACGACGATCATCAGGATGGTGCGGAACTGGCGGGTGATGTACGCCATCGCTCCTTCCTGGACCGCCGTGGCGATCTCCTGCATCTCGGGCGTGCCGTCCTCGGAATCGATGACGCCCTTCGCCATGACGGCGGAGAAGCCGAGGGCCAGCAGGGCGATGGCCAGGGACAGGAACAGGAGCGTCTTGTCAGACGATCCCAGGATGAAGAACTGGTAGCCGCCTTCGGCTGCGAGCTGGTGCACCGTGGATCCTTCGTCGGGTCGGTGTTGGTACAGGAGCGTCTGCCAGGACCGCGTCGCACCACCCCCACCGGGCGGCGCGGGGCGCGAACGAGTCCCCGCAGAACGGCTCTTCGCTACTACGCATGACGGGCGTCACGCAAGACGACACAAGGGTTCGCCAGGTCAGGCGGGGGTCGTCAGGCGGGTGTCAGACCGGCTTCAGGCACCGAGCGCGAGGACGTCATCAGCGGTGGTCTCGCCGGAGCGGACCGCGCCCTCCATGTAGCCGTTCCAGACCGGAGAGCACTCGGCGCCCGCCCAGTGGATCCGACCGACCGGGGCGCGCAGGGCGTCGCCGTACGCGGTCCACACGCCGGGCGTGAAGTGGGCGCCGTAGCAGCCCCGGCTGAAGGGCTCGGCCATCCAGTCGCGCTCCAGGTACTCGACCGGGTTCGCCGCCTTCGGTCCGAAGTACCGCACGAAGCACCCGATGGCCGCGTCCCGGCGCTCCTCCAGCGTGCGCCGGGCCCAGCGGCGGCCGTCGTTGGCCTCCATGAACCCCATGAGGACGCCGGGGGTGCCCGAGGGCGGGCTGTTGTCGAACGTGACCTTCACCGGCCCCTCGTCGGACGCGGCCTGGCCGTTGAGCCCGTCGGCCCGCCAGAACGGTTCGGGGTAGACGGCGTAGAGCTTGATGACCGACCCCGCGGGCAGCCGCTGGGTGAGCTGGTCGCGCCAGGACGGGAGGACCGGGTCGTAGTCGAGGCGGCCGGCGAGCGTGGGCGGCAGGGTCACGATGACCTGGGAGCCGCGGACCACCTCGCCGTCGGCCAGGACCACCCGGACCTCGCGGTCGTCGTGCTCGATGGTGCGCACCGCGGCGCTCAGCCGGACCCGCTCGCCCAGCTCGGCCGCCATCGCCTCGCTGATGCGGATCGACCCGCCGACGATGCGGTCCTGCTGGGCGCCCCGCTCGACCGACAGGAGGGTCTCCAGGTCGGTGCCGGAGTGGGCGTAGAAGGCGGCGTGGAGCGCGGACAGGTCCGACGACTCGGCGGAGAACACGGCCTCGCACGCGATCCGGAAGTAGGCCCGGCCCGTGCTGGTGCGCAGGTTGCGGCGGATCCAGGTCTCGAAGGTCTGGCCGTCGAGGTCCCGCGCCCGGCGGGAGCGGGCCGGATCCTCCAGGGCGATCGACGACGAGAGCTTGGTGAAGCGGGCCAGGCCCTGGCCGAGGTCGGCGAGCGCGAACGGGTTCAGCTTCGGCACCGCGCCCCGCTGGGACCCCATGCGGCTCTGCTTCCCGCCCAGCTGGATGACCAGCTCGCCGTCGTTCCAGGTGGGGAACGTCTCGAGGCCCAGCTCGTCGACCAGCTCGTACATGCGGTTCTGGGTCGGGCCGATCCACTGGCCGCCGAGCTCGACGGGGGTGCCGTCGGCGGTGGTGCCGCCCTCGGTCCGCCCGCCGACGCGGTCGCGCGCCTCGAGCACCACCACGTCCCGGCCGGCGGCGGCCAGCCGACGAGCGGCCGCCAGGCCCGACAGGCCGGCCCCCACCACGATCACGGGCTCGCTCATCGTCCGGCCTCCTCGTCGAACTGCTTCCACTGCCGGCGGACCCAGCGGGGGCGCCGATCCGGGAGATCGGCGTCCCACAGGTCGTCGAGCCACGCCTGCTCCAGGGTGCCGGCCACCGCGAACGCGTGCGCGCTGGTGGGCACCTCGGCCAGCCACGTGGCCTCGGTCCGGTCGCGGGCCGCGCCGTACCGGGCGATCGAGGCGACGTGGTCCCGGAGGGTCATGCGGTGCAGCCGTTCGTGGCGCCACCAGACCGAGGCGTCGTCGGCCCGGTTCGTGGGGGCCGGACCCAGGTCGACCGGTTGGTCGACGGCCACCGGCTTGAACAGCGACGTGCAGGGCCCGCTGGTGGCGGTGGCCCAGTGCTGGACGCCGTCGCGCAGGTCCGCCACCCACGAGGCCGTGCTCTGGCTCGACGACACGGTCCCGCCGGCGTGCACGCACGGGGCGGTGAGGCCGCCGTGGACGTGGGACCAGCTGGGACCGGGGTGCGGGCCGTGGTCGCGCAGTGCCGTGAACAGGTCCGCCGGTCCCCGCGCCGCGGCCGCCGCCGGCTCGGTGCGCGCCCGGCGCACGGTGCAGGCCGCCACCCGGCTCTTGACCGGGTCTGCGTGGGCCGCGGCGAACGCCGGGATGGTGAGGCCGTTGGAGATGGACCGACCCGGGCCGGTGACCGTCTCGGTGGCCCATGCCCGGTCGGCGGTCTCCAGGACGATCGCGCCATCGGGGTCGGCCACCAGGTAGCTGTTGTCGTAGCGGAACTTGGGGTGGTCGTGGCTGCAGGACCCGCCCTGCCCGTGGGCCTCCAGCAGCTCGACGATGACCCCCACGGCCTCCTCGGCGGTGCGGGCCCGTTCCAGGGCGAGGCGCAGGAGGTCCATCCCGAGGAGCGCATCGGGCCGGCGCCGGCCGTGCAGCTCCCGGGTGAAGACGGCCTCGTTGCCGATGACCACGCCGTGCTCGTTGGCACCGATCTCGGCGCCCCACATCCACCACGGCTGCGACAGGAGGACGGCGTTCGTGCGGGCCACCTGCGGGATCGAGATCCAGGTGCAGTCCACCGTGGCCCCCGGGTGGTGGTCCGCGGCCGGCACCCACACCAGGGTCTGGGCCTCGTTGGGGTCGCGGTCGCTGTTCTTGGCGAACAGGACCCCGTCGTCACCGACGGAGACGAGGGTGTCGCACATGGTGGGACCGTAGCCCCACCGCCCCTGCTCCGGCCCACGAACCCACCGCCCTCACCCACCCCCCCCCTGATCGAAGTTGGTGTGAAAATTGGGGCAGGACCCCAATCTTCACACCAACTTCGTTGGGGTGGGGCGGGCGAGTCCGGTTTCAGCGGCCCTTGGAGGTCTCCGCCTGGGCCTTCACGTCGTCGACGATGTTGCCCATCACCAGGTTCACATCCACCAGGTGCAGGCCCCACTGGGGGGTGAGGTCGCCGACGATGTCGTCGGCCCGCGGCCCGGGGTCGGGGTGCACGGTGACGGCCAGGTAGCGGAACCCGTCGGTGCTCTGGCAGGCGCCGCTGGCCAGGCCGGGCAGGCGCACGAACGGGGTGGTGACCTCGCCGGCGCTGGCATCCACCCAGCTCTTGCCCTTGGTGGTGGTGCCCAGCGACGACAGGATCGAGGCGTCGGAGTTGGCCGGGAGGTAGGCGTCGAGGTCGCCCTCGCCGCCGCCGACGGCGGCGGGGTTCACGCACGCGGCCACGGTGCCGTCGCGGCCCGGGCGCCCGAAGAACGAGTCGCTGGGGGGCGGCGCCGTCGACCGGAACGTGACCCAGTTGACGATGCAGCCGGCCTGGCCGTCCTTCGTGCACACCGGGATGTTCTCGAAGTCCCCGCCCACGGCCTTCCCCTCGGGCACCCCGACGGAGCCACCCGCGAGGTACGCCCCCACCAGGAGCTTGCGCACGTCGGCGTTGGGATCGATCTCGTTGGTGATCAGCTGGTGGAGCATGCCCGTGCCCTGGGAGTGCCCGATGAGCACGAAGCCCCGGCCGTGGTTGTCCTCGGCCATGTAGGTGCGGAACGCGTCGAGGACGTCGGCGTACGGGTCGCCCTCCTCGTCGGGCTCCTCTCCGCTGACCCGGGCGGCGAGGCCGCCGAGGGTGCCCTGGCGGTACACGGGGGCGAAGAGGCGGCACTGGGACTGGAGCCGGCCGGCCTGGTTGAGGGTGACGTACCCCTCTTCGTCGTCGGAGGCGTCCCAGTCGCTGTAGGCGCCCTTGTCCCGTGAGATCGTCGGGTAGACGTAGAAGCAGTCGATGGGCGGGTCGGCGGCCGCCTCGAACGGCTCCTTGGTGAGCGTGCCGTCGGCCTCCACCACGGTGGCGTCGAGGTTGCCGTCGCAGATGTCTTCCTGGTCCGGCCGGCAGACCCAGTGCGCGGGGTCGTCGTAGTTCTCGGTCTGGTAGTCCGCGTAGCGCTCGATGGCCGGGCCCGTGGGCTGGACCATCGTGGTGGTGGTCTTGCCGGACCCCTTGGTGGTGGTCGAGTCGGCCGCGTCGCTGGATCCGCCGCTGCACGCCGCCAGCGTCAGCAGCACGACACCGATCCCCGCTGACCAGGCGCTACGGCGGGCGGGGCTGGGCATCCGGGAATCGTACTGCGTCCGCGACCGCCGTGTCGCCCTAGGTGTCCGATTTTGTACCGGTACAGACCGGCGGTGCTGGTCAGGCGGTGCGGTCGTCGACGGCCAGGTGGTTGGCGTCGCCCAGCGAGCGCAGCGACCAGATGTGGTGGCCGGCCATCGGCGTCAGCACCAGCAGGGCGACGGACGCGTGGCCCATGGAGAAGCGGTCCCACTCCCACGGCTCCGGCGCCGCTCCGAGCAGGTGGGCGATGATCGTGGAGTTGGTGCCGCCGTGGGCCACGGCGATGATGCGGTCGACGGTGCCGTCGCCCACCGGGGACGCCGGGTCGACGTCCCAGAGGCCCTCGACCTCGCTGGGTGTGGTCCCGAGCGACGCCAGCAGCCCCCGGATGCCGGTGGTGACGCGGGTGTGGAAGTCCCGGAGGGTCTCGCCGCCCTCGTGGCCGCCCCACCACTCCTCGCGGGTCCGGGTGTTGAGGACCTCGAACTCGCGCTCGATCTCCTCGATGGGCTTGCCCTCCCAGCGGTCCGGGTTGCGCAGCTCCCACAGCCACTCGTGGGTCTCCATCGGCAGGTCGAGCGCGGCGGCGATGGGCGCCGCCGTCTCCTGCGCCCGAACCGCGGGGGACACGAACAGACGGTCCACGTCGCCGCGCCCGGGCAGGTCCTCGGTGTCGGCCAGCCGGTCCGCCGCCCGCTTGGCCTGGGCGT
Organism: uncultured Acidimicrobiales bacterium; assembly: GCA_937926025.1. Classification (GTDB taxonomy): domain Bacteria; phylum Actinomycetota; class Acidimicrobiia; order Acidimicrobiales; family Iamiaceae; genus Aquihabitans. The sequence continues at coordinate 7,877 of CALANQ010000495.1, read as the reverse complement.
GCCCGAGCTCGGTGAGCCCGGGGTCGTTGCGGCCCTTCCCGTCGGGCGTGGTCCACGCCGGTTGGCCGTGACGAACGAGGATCAGCTCCATGCCGCCGACCCTACCGACCCCCTCCCACCGGGCCGCACCGGGTTCCGTTCCGGCGGAGTTCGATCACGGGCAGTAGTGGCCGAGCTCCATGACCGCGGTGACCGCGGCCGAGAAGTCCTGGTAGGGCGGTTCACCCGAGGTGACCTTCCGCTGGGCCTCGGCGACCCGCGGATCGCTCGCATCCCAGCCCACCGAGGCCGCCATGTTGCTCAGGTCGGTGAACGTCTTGAGGAGCACGGTGATGGGCTCCCGGCGCTCGCTCGGCACCTCCGACTCCAGCTTGGTGAGGAGGGCGAGGAGCTCGGTCATCCGCTGCCGGCCGGTGGCGGGGTCGAGCGCGGTGACGTCGCTCAGAGCGATGATGGCGTTCGGCAGACGGCACTCGTCAGCGGTGGGCACCACGGGCGTGGTGGTGGTCGCTCGGGGATCCTCCGTCTCGGTCGGGGCGGTCTCGACACCCGGGACCGACCACGATCCGGGATCGACGCGGTAGCCCCCGCCCGCCATGTCGAGCACGTACAGCTCACCTTGGGCATCCTGGCCGAAGGAGACGATGCCCGTGCCGGCGGTCCCGAGGGTGCCCTCGGACGTCACCTTGCCCTCGCTGAGCTGGATGCCGCTCACCTTCGACGAGCACACGTCGCTGAAGAGGTAGGTGCCGACCAGGTCGGGAATGGCGGAGCCCCGGTAGACGAAGCCGCCGGTCACCGCACAGGTGTCCTCGTCGTGGCGATAGGTCCGCAGCGGCTCGACCACCGTGCCCGGGCCGAGCTCGCGGGAACCGTCGGGGAAGCGCTCGGTCCCCTCGAACGCCGGCCAACCGAAGTTCTGGAGCTCGTCGGTGGTGGACACATCAGGGATCGTGTCGATCTCCTCCCACGTGCTCTCGCCGACATCGCCGATCCAGAGCCGGTCGGTCTCCTCGTCCCGGCTGATCCGCCACGGGTTGCGCAGCCCCTTGGCGATGGCGTGGTCGAACGTCGCCTCGAACGGGCGGGCGTCCGCGTCCTCGAGGACAGGGGCCGGGATCTCCAGGATCCCGCCCAACGGCGTGGAGGGGTCCTGGGCCGTCGGAGGGGTGAGCGTCTTGAGATCCATGTCGCCGAGCGAGAGCAGGAGGTTGCCGTCGGCGGTCATCGCCAGGTCACCGCCGTTGTGGCCGGCGAACGTGTGGGGGATCGAAACAACCGTGCTGTTCTCGACATCGTCGACGAGCTCGTCGTCGTCGAGCGAGAGCAGCCGCACCGTGATGGCCCCGTCGGCGGCGCTGTAGCTCACCGCCACGTGCTTGCCGTCTGGCAGCAGCTGCAGGTCGAACAGGCCCCGCTCGACGTCCGTGCTGATGTCCTTCGAGAGATCGAGGGCCGGTTCATCATCGAGCTCGGGCACCGTGAACCCGTCCTGATCGACCAGCTGGATGCGCAGGATCTGACCGTCGCGGCGGCCCACGAACAGGACCGTCCGCTCCGGGTCCGACATCACGGTGGTGGCGGTCGACCCGACAGACGCGATGGGGGTGAACCGCACGTCGATGTCATCGACCGGCCGCTCCGAGGACGTCCGGTCCCCGGAGGTGGCCGGCGGGAACGCGCCGGCGGGCGCGTCGGTGGTGGACGCAGGTCCGTCGCCGACCGGACGGACCGGATCCGACGCGCACCCGGTGAGCGCGGCGACCGAGAGTGCCGCCGCCAGGGCCAGCGCGGTGCCGACCGGGCGTCGCCCGGCCCGGCGGGCCTGCTGGCCGCCCATGGTCATCGTCGGCTGAGCATCCGGCGGTTCTTGAACTTGGACTTGAGGTAGTCCTTGTTCATGAGGGCGATGAAGTCGATCGAGATCTCCTTCGGGCACGCCTCCTGGCACTCGCCGTGGTTGGTGCAGGAGCCGAAGAACTCCTCCATCGTGTCGACCATGGCCTCGACCCGGCTGTAGCGCTCGGCCTGGCCCTGCGGCAGCAGGTTCAGGTGGCTGACCTTGGCCGACGTGAACAGGTTGGCGGCCGAGTTGGGGCACGCCGCCACGCAGGCGCCGCAGCCGATGCAGGCGGCGGCGTCCATGGCGGCGTCGGCCACCGGCTTCGGGATGGGCGTCAGGTTGGCGTCGGAGGCGCCGCCGGTCTCCGCGGTGATGAAGCCGCCGGACTCCACGATGCGGTCGAACGCCGAGCGGTCGACCATGAGGTCCTTGACGATGGGGAAGGCCGTGGCCCGCCAGGGCTCGATCACGATCTCCTGGCCGTCGTGGAACTTGCGCATGTGGAGCTGGCAGGTGGCCGTGCCCTTCTGCGGGCCGTGGGCCTGGCCGTTGATCATCAGCGAGCACGTGCCGCAGATGCCCTCACGGCAGTCGTGGTCGAAGACGATGGCTTCCTTGCCGTCGTTGATGAGGCGCTCGTTGACGATGTCGAGCATCTCGAGGAACGACATCTCGTCGTTGATGCCCTTGGCCTCGATCGTGTCGAACGAGCCGGGGGCGTCGGGGCCGGCCTGGCGCCAGACCTTCAGGGTGAGGTTGAGCTCGGTCATTACTTGTAGCTCCGGACGGCGAGGTGGACGTTGTCGAAGGTGAGGGGCTCGGTGTTGCGGATGGGCTTGCCGGGGTCTCCGGTCCACTCCCAGGCGGCGACGTGGGCGAAGTGCTCGTCGTCGCGCTGGGCCTCGCCCTCCTCGGTCTGGTGCTCGGCCCGGAAGTGGCCGCCGCAGGACTCCTCGCGGGTGAGGGCGTCGAGGCACATGGCCTGGGCCAGCTCGAAGAAGTCGTCGACCCGGCCGGCCTTCTCGAGGGTCTGGTTGGTGGACTCGCCGTCGCCGGTGACCCGCAGGTCCTTCTTGAACTCGGCGTGCAGGGCCGGGATGTCGGCCAGGGCCTGGGTGAGGCCCTCCTTGGTGCGCTCCATGCCGCACTGGGTCAGCATGATCTGGCCCAGCTCGTGGTGGAAGTGATCCGGGCTGCGGGTGCCGCCGATGCTCAGGTAGCCGGAGAAGCGCTCGTTGGCGGCGGCCTCGGCGGCCTGGAACTCGGGGTGGTCCGTGGGGATCGGCGTGGTGCCGAGCTTGGGGGCCAGGTAGTTGCTGATGGTGTTGGGCAGCACGAAGTAGCCGTCGGCCAGGCCCTGCATCAGCGCCGAGGCGCCCAGGCGGTTGGCGCCGTGGTCCGAGAAGTTGGCCTCGCCGGTGGCGTAGAGGCCCGGGACCGTGGTCATCAGCTCGTAGTCCACCCAGAGGCCGCCCATCGTGTAGTGCGGCGCCGGGTAGATGCGCATCGGGACCTTGTACGGCGACTCGTCGGTGATGCGCTCGTACATCTCGAAGAGGTTGCCGTAGCGCTCCTCGATGACCTTCTCGCCGAGCCGGTTGATGGCGTCGGAGAAGTCGAGGTAGACGCCGTTCTTGAGCGGGCCGACGCCCTTGCCGGCCGAGACCTCGACGAGGGCGGCGCGGCTGGCGACGTCGCGCGGGGCGAGGTTGCCGAAGCTCGGGTAGCGGCGCTCCAGGTAGTAGTCCCGGTCGTCCTCGGGGATCTGGTCCGCCGGCCGGTTGTCGTCGGGCGACTTGGGCGCCCAGATGCGGCCGTCGTTGCGGAGCGACTCCGACATGAGGGTGAGCTTCGACTGGAACTCGTCGCTCTGGGGGATACAGGTCGGGTGGATCTGCGTGTAGCAGGGGTTGGCGAACGCCGCACCCCGCCGGTGGGCCCGCCAGGCCGCCGTGACGTTGCAGTTCATGGCGTTGGTGGACAGGAAGAACACGTTGGAGTAGCCGCCGGTGGCCAGCACCACGGCGTGGGCCGAGTGGCTGGTGACCTCGCCGGTGAGCAGGTCGCGGACCACGATGCCGGCGGCCTCGCCGTCGACCACCACCACGTCGATGAGCTCGGTGCGGTTGTAGAGGGCCACGTTGCCGAGGCCGATCTGGCGGGCGAGCTGCGAGTAGACGCCGAGCAGGAGCTGCTGGCCGGTCTGACCCCGGGCGTAGAAGGTGCGGGAGACCTGGGCGCCGCCGAAGGAGCGGTTGTCGAGCAGGCCGCCGTACTCCCGGGCGAAGGGCACGCCCTGGGCCGTGGCCTGGTCGATGATGTTCACCGACTCCTCGGCCAGGCGGTACACGTTGGCCTCGCGGGCCCGGAAGTCGCCGCCCTTCACGGTGTCGTAGAAGAGGCGGTAGATGGAGTCGCCGTCGCCCTTGTAGTTCTTGGCGGCGTTGATGCCGCCCTGGGCGGCGATCGAGTGGGCCCGGCGGGGCGAGTCGTGGAAGGTGAAGGCCTTCACGTTGTAGCCCTGCTCGCCGAGCGTGGCGGCGGCCGCACCGCCGGCCAGGCCGGTGCCGACGACGATGATGTCGTACTTGCGGCGGTTGGCCGGGTTCACGAGCTTGCGGTCGAACTTGTAGTTCGTCCACTTCTCGGCGATGGGGCCGTCGGGGATCTTCGAGTTGAGTTCCACTGGGGCTCCTAGTTGACGTGCACGATGCCGAACTGCACGGCAAGCGGGAACGAGACGTTGCCGATCACGATGATGGCGGCGAAGGCGATGGCGACGTTCTTGCGCCACACGTTGAAGCGCGGGTTGTTCCAGCCCATGGACTGGAAGAGGCTCCAGGCGCCGTGGAACAGGTGGATGCCCAGGGCGATGTTGGCGGCGACGTAGAAGGCGGCCACCACCGGGCGGCTCAGGCTGCTGACCACGTTCTGGTAGGCCTCGCCGCGGACGAAGGTCATCCCCGGGGTGCCGGTCCAGCTCAGGTCGAACAGGTGCCAGATGAGAAAGAGGCCGACGATGATGCCGGTCCAGCGCATGGTGCGGCTGGCGAAGTTGGCGGCGGCGTAGTCCCGGGGCGACTGGTACTTGACCGTGCGGGCGGCGTGGTTCATCCGGGTCAGCGAGTAGGCGCTGTGGATGTGCAGGCCGAAGGCGGCGATCAGGCCCAGGCGCATGCCCCAGAGGGCCACCGTGCGGGGCAGGATCGGCACCAGCAGCTCCCGCAGGAACTCGGCGTAGTGGTTGAACTCCTCGGGCCCCAGGTACATCTTGAGGTTGCCGATCATGTGGAGCAGGACAAACCCCATGAGCATGATGCCGGTGAGTGCCATCACGTACTTCTTGCCCAGCGCCGAGCGGTAGAACTCGACCGGGAAGGGGGCCTTGCGCTTGGCCCGCTGGGCTCCGCCGCTGGCGGGACCTCGGGCAACAGTTGTTGAAGCCATCGCTTCCGACGCTACCCCTGGTCACGCATCGCGGAACAAACGCTGGCCCGCCCGCGACGGGGGGCGCGTCGCTCGGCGCCGCGACCGATCCGTCCGATCGTGATTCGGACACCAAAACACCAGGTCAGCAGGGGTGCTGCCACTCATTAGTCTGTCGATTCCTCGGCCGGTGGCATCCAAGGTGTTCGTCCATGGAAGGTGACCTCCAACACATCGTGGGAGCCAACATCCGCCGCGTGCGCCAGGACATGGGCTACTCCCAGGAGTCGTTCGGGGAGCAGGTGGGCTGGCACCGGACCTTCGTGGGCGCGGTGGAACGGGGCGAGCGCAACCTCACCCTGAAGACCATCGAGCGGGTGGCCGAGAAGCTCGGGGTCCACCCGCTGGCGCTGGTGTTCGACGGCGTGGCCACCTTCGCCACGGTCGCCGAGCCGGGCCAGCGGCCCCGTGCCGTGACGTTCGCCTCGGGCAGCTCCGTGGCGGCGCGGGCCGGGCCGCCCGGCGCGGTGGTCAGCCGACGATGATGCGGGCCCGGTCGGTGCGCTCGATGGGCGCGTCGCCCAGGCCCCGACCGGTGAGCGACAGGTCGAGCACCAGGGGACCGGGCCGGTCGGGCACCTCCACCTGGAGCGTGCCCACCCGGACGCAGGTGTCGGCGGCCACGGCGCCGCCGAAGCGCCACCGCTGCTCGCCGCCGGTCCATCCGAGGCGGGCGGTCACCTGGAGCTCCTCCACCGGGGTCCGCAGGTCGCTGATGACGTGCACGTCCAGCGCCAGCGTGTCGCCGCCCGCCACCTCGGCGGGGAGGCGGTCGGCCACCACGATCACCGGGCGGCACGCGGCGGCCACCGCCGCGTAGGCCAGCTTGGGCACCCGCTGGTGATCGAGGAGGGCGGTGGAGACGGCGGGGTGGCTGTCGGCGAACCCGGCGATGGCGAAGCCGCCGGTGGGCCGGTACTTGAGGCGACGCAGGGTCTCGATGTGGTGGCGGAGCAGGTCGGCCTGGTACTCCTGCGTGGCCTGCTGCCAGGCGGCGAACGACGGGTGGTCGACGGCCGGAAGCCGCCGCTCGAACACCGCGGTGGCCATGCCGTGGTGCTCGGCCAGGCCCTCCCAGTCCAGGTCGGGCCAGGTGCCGGGTCGGGCGAAGTCGTCGGTGCCGGGCACCGACTGGGAGCCGAACCCGGACACGAAGCGCACCAGGCGGGGGAGCGCCCGGGCGAAGCCGGCCAGGTCCCGCTCGTCGCCGTGGTTCCAGCCGAACGAGACGTGGGTGTCGGTGCCGTCGAGCTGGGGCGGGTGGGGCAGCACGCCCGAGTGGGCGATGACCGGCCGGCTGCCGTCGGCCTTGTCGATGGCCCGCTTCACCGACCGGTCGAGGATGGTCCGGTTCCACGACGGGAGCTCCTGGGCCAGCACGTAGCGGGCGGGCGCCGTGAGGTCGTCGAGCCCGGCGCCGGCCTGCGGGTCGACGGTGAGCGGCTCGTCGTGGGCGCACCAGATGGCCACCGACGGGTGGTGGGCGAGGAGGTCGACCGCCTCCCGGGCCTGGCGCTGGGCCTGCTTGCGGATGCTGCGGGCGTAGCCCCGGTAGAGGGGGAAGTCCTGCCAGATGAGCATCCCGGCCTCGTCGGCGGCGGCGTAGAGCTCGGGCCGGCTGATGTGGGCGTGGAGCCGGAGCAGGTCCAGTCCGGCGTCCTTGGCCAGCTGCACGTCCTGCTCGAGGTCGGCCGCGGACGCCTCGGCCAGGCGGATCCGACTGGGGCCCTGCGTGGCGCCCTTCAGGAAGAGGCGCTCACCGTTGACGTGGAGCACCCAGTTCTTGAGCGCCACCTCGCGGAGGCCGATCCGACGGGTGACCCGGTGGCTGGGGCCGTCGCCGATCGCCTGGCCGTCGTCGTCGAGCGGCGTCACCTCGACGGTGGCGTCGTGGAGCGGCTGGTTGCCGAGGGCGTGGGGCCACCAGAGCGTGGGCTCGTCGATGCCGATGGTCCACTCCACCTGGTTCTCACCGGCGGCGAGGCGGCGCTGCTCCACCTTCTCCGTGCCGCCGACCGCGGAGCGGACCGACACCTCGCACGCGGTGGCGGCGTCGAGCACGGCCCGGAAGGCGACGGTGGCCAGCCGGTCGTTGGCGTCCCGGCACAGGATCCGCACGTGGCGGATCCGGATCGGGCCGGTCCGCTCCAGCCGCACCGGCCGCCAGATCCCGGCCGGGTTGTCCGCGGGGTCGGTGGTGGGGGCGTGCTGGAAGGTCCCGGTGATGTTGCGCTTGGACGTGAGGTCGCCGGGGCGGCCGCAGGTGACCTCCACCCCCAGGGTGTGCTCCCGCCGGGCCGCGAGCTCCTCGGTCACCTCGAAGGTGTGCGGGAAGAAGTAGCCCTCGGTGTCGCCGACGTAGCCGCCGTCGAGCCACACGTCGCCCTGGTAGAAGACGCCGTCGAAGCGCAGCCACCAGCGGTCGTCGGGGTCGGCCAGGCCGTCGTGCTCGAACCGGGTGCGGTACAGCAGCGGCCCGTCGGTGTCGGCGAACGCCCGGTCGCTCCGCCAGTGGCCCGGCACCGTGACCGGGTCCCAGTCGTGGTCG
>CALANQ010000494.1 GCA_937926025.1 uncultured Acidimicrobiales bacterium | reverse complement strand
CGGTGATGGCGACGAAGTCGGGGTCGCCGCCGTGCTCGGCGATGTTGTCCTTGATCCAGGCCAGGGCCCGCTTCACGTCGACGATGTGGTCGGGCCAGGTGGCCTTCGGGCTGAGCCGGTAGTTGATGGACACGCAGACCCAGCCGTTCTCGGCCATGTGGCCGAGGAGCGGGAGCGCCTGCTGCTCCTTGTTGCCGATGATCCAGGCACCGCCGTGGACCTGCAGCAGCACCGGGGCCTTGCCATCGAGGGGCAGGTCCGCTCGACGCCAGATGTCCAGCTGGTTGCGGCGGCCGGCATCGCCGTAGGCCAGGTTGCGGGACTGCACGTACCGGGTCTTCCAGCGGGCCACGGGGCCGGCGATGATCCGGCGGCGCTCGATGCGCAGCTCGGTGGGGTCGGTCCGGGGCACCGAGCCCTCGACCAGCTCGTCGCCCAGCTCGTCGACCAGCGCGTCCTCGAGCAGCTGGCTGGCGCCCGTGCTCTGCTTCCAGATCCGGGCCAGGGTGGCCCACGACCCGATGTTGACGGCCAGCGCCACCCAGCCCTTCCAGCTGCGGAGGGCGCCGCGGCGGGCGAACAGCGCGGTGGCCACGGCCTGCCAGGCCACCACGTGCAGCGGCAGCTCCGAGGTGAGCCAGCCGGGGAAGAAGCACAGGACGCTGGCCCGCCCGGTGCGGGACAGCGGCTTGCGGGCGTTGGCCGTGTTGACGGCGCCCAGCGCGGACGAGACGAGCAGGGCGTGGGCGGCCCGCTCGGCGGACTCGGGCGTGGATCGGCGCGGCATCCCACCAGTCTGCCGGGAACCGGTGCCGGAGGTCACCCTCGGAACGTCATCCGGGGACGAGCACGGGTCCGTAGACGTCGATCCGGGAGCCCCGCGCACCCGGATCGCCCGCTCCGGACCCACCCCCGGAGGGGGCATTCCTGGGAGGGAACCGTTGAGCAGCACCATCACAGATCGCGGCGCGGCGCGGGCGTCGTCCCCCATCCCCTGGGCGATCGCGGCCGCTGGCTGGCTGGCCGCGGCCCAGGCCTTCCGCTGCGCGACGCCGGCGCCGTGGGTGACGGCCACCTTCGTGGCGACCACGGCCGGTGTGGCCGCGGTGGTGTTCTCCACGGCGGTGCGCCGGCCGCCGGCCGCACGGGCGTGGCTGTACCTGGCCGCCGGGCGGGGTGCGCTGGCGGTGCTGGCCCTCGACGGTGCGCTCGGCGGGATCATCGGCGTCCTCGGCTACGCGTGCAGCGCGTACGGCCTGGTGCTGCTCGCCCGGGGCCTGACCCGCATCTGGGACCCGAGCCGCTGGATCGATGCGACGGTCGTGGCCCTGTCCACGGGCCTGGTGGCCGCCGCGCTGCACCAGGCCGACGGGGCCGGGGGCACGTGGGCGCAGCAGTGGTTCCTGCCGACGATCCCGGCGTTCGACCTGCTGCTGGTGCTGCTGGCCACCCGGTCCCTGCTGGCCGTGCGGCCCCGGGCCGAATCGCTGCGCCTGCTGACGGCCGGCCTGGTCGTGCAGCTGGTGGGCGATGCCGCCGTCCACTGGGCGGGGGCCCCGCCCCGGCTGGCGGGGTGGACGGTCGCGGCCGCCACCGTGCTGGTGGCCGCCGGTGCGGTCCACCCGAGCGTGGCCGTGGAACCCGAGCAGGTGCGGCCCTGGCGCAAGCTGGGGTGGGTCCGGTTCACGGTGCTGGTGGGCGCGCTCGCCGTCCCGCTGCTGGTGATCATCACCCTGGTGGCGCTCGATGCGGCCACGCCGTCGGTGGTGGTCCTCCTCGCTGCGGGCACCGCGGTGCTGGCCCTGCTGGTGCTGATCCGGGTGCGGGGGCTGGTCGACTACGCCGACGACCTGGCCGACGAGCGGCACCGGTCGCGCTTCGAGGCGCTGGCCATCCACGCCCAGGACGCCACCGTGATCGTCGACGCCGCCGGCGCCATCACCTGGGCGTCACCGGCGGTGCGCGCCGTCCTCGGTCCGGACCCGGCCGCCGTCGTCGGCCGGCCGCTCGATGCCCTGGTCGGCGCGTCGACCGCGCTGGGGCTCGGCCCGTCGCTGGCCCAGCTCGCCACCCTGGAGCCGGGGGCCACGATGGAGGTCCACGCCACGATCATCGACCCGACCGGGCACGAGCGGGCGGTGGAGGGCACGGCCACGAACCTGCTCACCGACACGGCGGTGGCCGGCCTGGTGCTCGTCCTGCGCGACGTCACGGAGCGGGCCGAGATGCAGCGGCAGCTGGTGTCCCAGGCTTTGACCGACCCGTTGACCGGGCTGGCGAACCGGGCGCTCTTCACGGACCGACTGGAGCACGCGCTGGCCCTCCCCCGGCTGGGAGCGGTGCACCAGCTGGCGGTAGATCGGAAGAGCACACGTCTGAACTCCAGTCACTTAGGCATCTCGTAT
>CALANQ010000493.1 GCA_937926025.1 uncultured Acidimicrobiales bacterium | reverse complement strand
ATACGAGATGCCTAAGTGACTGGAGTTCAGACGTGTGCTCTTCCGATCTCAGCTCGGCCCGCTCCGCCTCCGTGCAGGTCTGGAGGAAGTCCGTGAGCCAGTGGTCGGAGCCGGCCAGGCTGGCCATGGCCTCGTCGACGAGGTCGACCGGCAGCGGCTCGCCCTTCCAGTGGATGCCGAGCTCCACCGCCTTGTGGGCGATGGACCCTCGGGCGATCGGGACCGTCACCGTGAACGGCTCGTCGGCCGCGTCCTCGGCGAGCAGCCGGACCTCGCACCCGTGCACCCGGCCGAGCAGGTGCTTGGACAGGGTCAGGTCCTCGTCCGCCCCGAGGTGGTCGAGCACCTCGGTGAGCCCGGCCTCCAGTCCGGCCCGCAGCCGTGGGGCCAGCTCCGGATCGAAGACGGGCCGCTCCGCGCCGGCCGCCCCCAGGTCGGCCAGCGTCCGCTGCTGCGCCGGCGTCAGCTCGGGTGGCGTGGCAGACGGCATGGCGACGGAGCGTACGCCGTCACCTTCTCGGCGGCTGCGGGCGTGCTGCTCCGATCGTACCGGTGAGGATGAGCAGGGCCTCCTCGATCTCATCGGCCGGCTCGTCACCTCGCTCGACCGCCGCATCGAGCATCCGCCAAGGGTCCGGTCCGAGCATCCAGGCCACGATCTGGTCCATCTGGGCCCGGCGGGGGAACTGGTCATCGCCGCGCGTCTGCCAGAAGGGTTCGTCGAGGTCGGCCCGCCACGGGTCCCAACCGAACCCCAGGAGGCGGACGAGGTGCATCGTCGCCGTCGGCGTCCCGGCCGATGCCCAGGAGGAGAGGTGCGGACCGAGGTCGTCCGACGCCCAGCCGATGGTGCAGAGGAGCTCGTCGGGTTGGTACACGGGGCTTGTGGCGCCCAACTCGGCGCGCCACAGCTCGAGGAAGGCCCGGTCCGCCGCCCTCTGCTCGGCCGTGCTCCACGACGGGCGTGCTCGACTGATCGCCGTGCCGAAGGTCTCGACGCCGATCGGGAAGTAGTCCTCCTGCGTGGCCAGCTCGAACATGCGAGGGAACAGGTGGTTGAGCTCGCGCTCATCGCCCCAGGTCGTCAGGTTCTCGGCGTAGGGGGAGAGCGCGTCGACCGAGAGCTGTCGCAGCGGCGCCGCGTGCAGTGCGGCCTCCTCTTCCTCGGTCGCGCAGCAGGTCAGGCAGGGATCGGTCCACCGCCGGAGGGGGCGGCCGGCGAACGCTCGATAGAGGTCTTCGATGGCGCCGTCGAGGGCGCTGCGATCGGTCGTCATGCGTCCCGCCTTCCTTCGGTCTTCGCCAGGCCATCGTCGCGGGTGCACGACGCGCGTGCGCTGCGGGTTCCGTCGATGCGCTGGTCGTGGGTGACAGCGGTCGGTTTCCGTGCGAACATGTGTTCGATGCCCGTCACGGAGACCGCGATCATCCATGCCGACCTGGACTCGTTCTACGCGTCCGTCGAGCAGCGGGATCATCCGCACCTGCGGGGCAAACCGGTGGTGGTCGGGGGCGGGGTGGTGCTGGCCGCCAGCTACGAGGCCAAGGCGTTCGGGGTCCACACGCCGATGGGTGGGCGGGCCGCACGCGCCCTCTGCCCGAACCTGATCGAGGTGCCGCCCCGGTTCGATGCGTACGTGGAGGCGTCGAAGGCGGTGTTCGCCATCTTCAAGGAGACGACCCCGCTGGTGGAGGGGCTCTCCATCGACGAGGCGTTCCTCGACGTGAGCGGGCTGCGCCGGGTGTCGGGCGAGCCGCGGGCCATCGCCACCGAGCTGCGGCGCCGGGTCCGCGACGAGGTCGGGCTGGCCATCTCGGTGGGCATCGCCCGCACCAAGTTCCTGGCCAAGGTGGCCAGCGCCGTCGGCAAGCCGGACGGCCTGCTGGAGGTGCCGCCGGGCACCGAGCTGGACTTCCTGCACCCGCTGCCGGTGGAGCGGCTGTGGGGCGTGGGCCCGGTCACGGCCCGCAAGCTGCACGAGCGCGGCATCACCACGGTGGGCCAGGTGGCGGAGCTGCCCGAGCCTTCGCTGGTGGGCATGCTCGGCGCCGGCTCCGGGCGGCACCTGTTCGCCCTGGCCCACAACCGCGACCCCCGCCGGGTCGACACCGGTCGCCGCCGCCGGTCGATCGGGTCGCAGCAGGCGCTCGGGCGCGGGCCCCGGTCGGTCGACGACCTCGACGCCGTCCTGGTGGGTCTGGTCGACCGGGTGTCGCGCCGCATGCGCAAGGCCGACCGGGTCGGCCGCACGGTGGTGCTCCGGCTGCGCTTCGGCGACTTCACCCGGGCCACCCGGTCGCACACGCTGGCCGAGGCCACCGACGAGACGCTGGTCCTGCTCCAGGCGGTCCGCACGCTCCTGCGAGCCGAGATCCCTCGGCTGCGGACCGACGGGGTCACGCTCCTCGGCCTGTCCATCACCAACCTGCAGGATGCGAAGGCCGTGCAGCTGGCCCTGCCGTTCGATGGCAAGGACCGGCGCCGGCTCGATGCGGCGCTCGACCAGGTCCAGGCCCGCTTCGGCACCAAGGCCATCGGGCGGACCACGCTGGTGGCGCGTCCGCTCCGGCCCGAGGCACCCCGCCTCCCGGGGCACGACTGACCGGGTGCGGACCACCCGGGCGGCTCCACTGTCAGACCCCCTGGGCATGATGCCTGGGTCATGGAAAGCACGTCCCTCCAGTTCGCCGCCACCGTCCGCACCCTGGGTGCCGCCGCACGGGAGCGCGGCCTGGTGGTCCCCGGCTTCCGGTCCCCGCCCCGCCGTCCCGGTGCCGAGCGCACCATCCGCTTCGCGGCCGACGGCACCGCCACCATCGCCGTGGCGGTCCGGGGCCGGCCGTTCCAGGCCGTGGTGGCCGACCTCATCGAGGGCGTGGTCATCGTCAACGACCTCGACGGGTTCGAGGCCACCCGCCTCCGCACCGCGCTGTGGGAGGCCGTGGTGGCGGACCAGCCGGCGGCGGCGTGGCGTGGCGCCGCCTAGCGTTCGGTGCCGGTCCCGGCCCGGGTGGCGGAACTGGCAGACGCGGAGGGCTTAAACCCCTCCGGCGCTTCGGCGCCGTGCGGGTTCGATCCCCGCCCCGGGCACCGCCCCCCCGGCCGTCGCCGCCGATGCCGCGGCGCAGGGTTGACCTCGCTTCAGGCCAGGTCAGCCTGGACGGACGAGACGACGTCGGCGAAGCGGCGGACCTGGTCGGGGTCGCTGCTGCCGGGCACCAGGACCACCTCGTCGCAGCCCTCGGCGGCCAGGCCCAGCAGGAACGACCGCACCGCGTCCGGCGTGGAGAGCGGCATGCGCTCGGTGAGCCAGGCGGCCACGCCCGAGCCGAACACGTCGAGGTAGCGGCGGGCGAAGGCGTGCAGGGCATCCTCGGCGCCAGGGCCGAGCACGGCGAACGAGCCGGTCACCCGTCGGGGTGCGTCGGTGCGCCCGGCTGTCGCCCACGCCTCCTCGGCCAGCCGGAACGTGGCGCCGACCTCGACGGGGTCGGCGGCCAGGGTGAAGCCGGTGAGGCCGTCGGCCCAGCGGGCGGCGCGGGCCAGCGACCTCGGACCGGTGCCGCTGCACAGGACGGGCGGGCCGCAGGGTTGGACCGGGACGGGACCCACGGTGGCGCCGTCCACCACCTCGCCGCCGGCCCAGAGGCGCCGCAGCTCGGCGACGGCATCGTCGAGCCGGGCGAACCGCCCGGCGAACGGCGAGCCCAGGGCGGCGTAGTCCTGCTCGCGCCCGCCGACGCCCACGGCCACGTCCAGCCGGCCGCCCGACAGCACGTCGATGGACGCCAGCTCCTTGGCCAGCAGCGCCGGGGCGTGCCACGGGGCGACCACCACGTTGAACCCGACCCGGACCCGATCCGTGAGGGCGGCGGCCGCGGTGCACAGCGTGAACCCGTCGAGGTTGTCGAACGCGATCCGCTCGCCGGCGGAGAGGGAGGAGAAGGGCCCGTCGTCCACCGCCCGGCACCACGCCCGCACCCGGTCGCGATCCAGGTCGGGGGTCATCTGCGGGAAGGCGAGGCCGACGTCCATCGCCCGATCATCGCCGAACTCGGCCCGGCTCGCGCGCCGACGGCTGCGATGCTGCCCGGGTGGAGATCCCGGCGAACCTGCGGTGGCTGCGGGAGCGAGACGACGGACGGGAGTGGCTCGAGGGCCTCGGCGCTCGGGTCGACGAGATGGCGGATCGCTGGCAGCTCGACCTCGGCCCGGTGTTCCCCGGTGCCTACGTCTCCTACACCTGCCCGGCGACCACAGCCGGTGGCGAGGCCGTGGTGCTGAAGGTCCAGTACCCGCACGACGACTGCCGGACCGAGGCTGCGGCGCTCGCCGCCTGGGACGGGAACGGCGCGGTGCGCCTCCTGGACCACGATCCGGACCGGTGGGCGCTGCTGCTGGAGCGCGGGGTTCCGGGCCGGCTCCTCGCCGAGACCCAGGGCGACCCGGAGGTCACGCTCGAGGCGATGGCCGTCCTGCACGAGCAGACGTGGGTCGCACCTCCCGAGGGCCATCCGTTCGCCCTGCTCCGCGACCACGCGGCTCGCTGGTGCCTCGACATGGAGGAGCGGTGGGCGGGCGGCAACCGGCTGTTCCCGCGGGAGTGGATCGACCTCGGGATCGCCTGCCTGCGCGAGGTGGCCGACGGCCAGGGCGAGCAGGTGATCGTCAACCAGGACCTGCACGCCGAGAACGTGATCTCGGCCACCCGGCAGCCGTGGCTGGTGATCGACCCGAAGCCGCTGGTCGGAGAGCGAGAGCTGTCGCTGGCGGCGCTGGCGCGCAGCTTCGGATGGGTCCGCATCCCACCGGACCCGGCCTGGTGGCTGCGGCGGGCGTGCGACCGGCTGGACGTCGACCACCGGCGGGCGCTGCGGTGGGCCATCGGCCAGAGCGTCTGCTGGGGCATGGAGACGCCGGCGTCGGTCGAGCACCAGCGGTGGACGCTCGGCCACCTGATCGCGGACCTGCGCGCCGGCGGCTGAGCGCGGCGTACGGTCTGCCGCCATGGCCAGCCGTCACCTGTACCTGCACGAGACCATCGACATCATCGGGCAGGGCCAGTACGACTACATGGCGCACTCCCTCAAGGAGCCCACCAACGTGATGCCGGACATGCTCACGCTGCAGGGCACGTTCTTCGTGTGCGCCATGGGCGGGGGCCGCTGGCCGCAGGTGGTGAACATCTGGGACGTCGGTGCCGCCGGCTGGGAGGGCTGGGCGGCCAACGTCGACCGGCTGAACCTGAAGCGCCGCAACGCGTTCTACGGCGACTGGTGGGACGAGGCGTCGCAGTGGCGCACCGGCGGCTTCGACCGGCTGTGCGGTGCCGTGCCCGGGAGCCCCACCACCCCGGAGCTGGCCGAGCGGGGCGTGAAGGGGTCCCTGTTCGTGCACCAGCTGCTGCAGGTCCGCCCCGGATCCGGGCTCGACTACCTGGCGGCGGTGGTGGAGGAGCAGGTGCCCGTCTGGCGGGACCACGGCCACGAGCCCACCGGCATCTACGAGGTGCTCGGCAACCAGCACGAGGTGGTGGTGGTGTGGGCCACGTCGATCCCGGCCCAGACCCGCCTGCGCGCCGCCCGAGACGCCGCCCGGGGCCTGTGCGACGAGGTGCCCGGCGACGACCGGCTGGTGGCCTGGGAGCAGGTCGCCGCCGGGTACGTGACCGGTGGCGACACCCACCTGATGACGCCGCAGCCCGGCACGGTCTACGGACCGGACTCGTGGGACGAGGCCAGCCTGGAGGACTGGCTGTCCGGGGCCTGACCGGGGGAGGGAGCCGTCCGCTCGGGTGACCGCACGCACCGCCGCGCCCGGCGCCGGTGGTGGTGCCGGTGATCTCCGGTGATCTCAGGTGACCTGCGGTCATGACTGTGGTCGGACATGCACGTTCTGCCAGACTCTCCCGATGCCTTCGCTGCCCACCCGCCGTTCGATCGCCGCTGGCGCGGTCCTGCTCGCGCTCGTCGTGAGCGGGTGCTCGGCGTCCAAGGGCGACGACGTGAGCTCGGGCGGCTCCTCCACCACCACGGCGCCGCCCACCACCAGCACCACCGAGGCGCCCACCACCACGGCGCCTCCGACCACCACCACCGAGGCCACCACCACCACGACCACCACGCCGGTCGACCCCACCGAGGTGGCGGAGCCGGCGGGCGAGCTGCTCAAGTCCGGCTCGGTGGGCACCCGCACCAAGGCGGTCCAGCAGTCGCTGAAGGACCAGCACTACGACCCGGGCGAGCCGGACGGGAAGTTCGGCCTGAAGACCACCATGGCGGTCTGGGCCTTCCAGCAGCTGCACGGCCTGGCGCCCGACGGCGTGGTCGGCCCCGAGACCGAGGCCATGATCCTGGCCAAGCCGGCCCAGGGCATGCTCCGCCCCAACCTGGGTCCCACCCACACCGAGGTCGACCTCACCAAGCAGGTCATGATCGTCTGGCGCGACGGCACCCCGACCCTCATCACCCACGTGTCCACCGGCAGCGGCGTCGCCTACTGCGAGGACACCAAGGTGGGGAAGAACTGCGGCGACGCCGTCACCCCCGAGGGCGTCTACTCGTTCGGCCGCCGGGTCGAGGGCTGGCGCGAGGCACCGCTCGGCAAGCTCTACAACCCGGTGTACTTCAACGGCGGCATCGCCGTGCACGGCGCGGCGTCGGTGCCGGACCACCCGGCCAGCCACGGGTGCGTGCGCATCCCGATGAGCATCGCCGAGTACTTCCCGACGCTGGTCAACACCGGCGACACCATCGAGGTCTTCCGCTCGTAGGTGCTCCCCGGGTGCCCGCGCTGGCGCCCGGTCCCGGCCACCGCCGGCTCAGGACACCTTGGCGATGATGCGCTCGCCGAACGCGGCATAGGCCTCCGGGGCCGAGTCGGCGTCGAACGCCAGCGGCGGCGTGATGAGGCGGTGGATGCCCAGCGCCGCCATCTCCTCGACGACGCCCACCGGGTCGTCGCCGCCCAGCGCCGGGGTGCCGGCGGTGACCTCGATGGCGTCGGGGTCCCGGCCGTTGTCCTCGGCGGTCTGGCGCATGATGCCGATCAGGTGGGCGAGGGTCTCGTTGTTGCCCTTGCCCGGGAAGAACCCGTCGCCGAGGCGTCCGGCTCGGCGGGCAGCGGCCTCGGAGTGCCCGCCGATGATGACGGGGACGGTGCCGGCGGCCGGCGTGGGGAGGCTGATGGCGCGCTTCCAGGTCTGGTAGCCGTCGTCGAGGTCG
>CALANQ010000492.1 GCA_937926025.1 uncultured Acidimicrobiales bacterium | reverse complement strand
GTGCTCCAGAGCACCGGTCCCGACGGCGTGGGAGACATCGCCCTCAGCTTCGTGCGGGTCCTGGCCACCGGCGTGGTCGAGACGCTGCTCTTCACCGGCATCACCATGGGCGCCACCAGCCTCACGGACCGCAAGGCGGTGGCTGCGGCGGCCATCATCCTGCTCTTCCTGCTGTCGATCTCGATGACCGACATCTTCGCCAGCATCGGCGCCCCCGACGGCGTTCGGGCGTTCGCCCCCACCCTGCTGGGCCTGGAGCTGGCGCCGCGCATCCACGGCGAGCCCACCCTGATCATGGACGGGGTGCCGTCGGTGACCCTGTGGCTGGCCTGGGCGGCGTGGACGGTCGGCGGCTTCGCCCTGGCCCGCAACCGCCTCCACCACCTGCCGGTGACCCGATGACCGCCGTCGCCGCCGCACCTGAGGTGCCGATGATCGAGGCCGACCGCGCCTCCAAGTGGTTCGGCGATGTGGTCGCCGTGTCCGACGTGTCGTTCCGGATCGGCCCCGGGGTCACGGCGCTGCTGGGTCCCAACGGCGCCGGCAAGTCCACCCTCCTCCGCATGCTGTGCGGGCTCACCCCGCCCGACCGCGGCGCGGTGCGCATCCTCGGCGCCGACCCCCGTCGCGACATCTCGGTCCGGGCCCAGATCGGCATCGTGCCGCAGCAGGAGGCCATGTTCGAAGCGCTGACCGCGTTCGAGTTCGTCCGCCTCGCCGCCCTGCTCCACGGTGTGGAGGACCCGGCCGGCGCGGCGCGCTGGGCGCTGGACCTGGTGGAGCTCGACCACGCCGACCACCGCTCCACCACCACCTACTCCAAGGGCATGAAGCAGCGGGTGAAGGTGGCCCAGGCGCTGGTCAACGACCCGGCGGTGGTGGTGCTCGACGAGCCGCTCACCGGGCTGGACCCCCGCCAGCGGGGCCACCTGATCGAGCTGTTCGGGCGCCTCGGCCAGCAGGGGCGGTGCGTCATCGTGTCCAGCCACGTCCTCGACGAGGTCGAGCGGTTCGGCTCCCGGGTGCTGGTGGTGGCGCAGGGCCGCCTCGCCGCCACCGGCGACTTCCGTGCCATCCGGGACCTCATGGACGACCGGCCCCACCGCATCCGGGTCCGCACCGACCGCCTGCGGGAGGTGGCCACGGAGCTGATCTCCAGCCCCGGCGTCCTGGCGGTGCGGCTGGAGCCGGCGGCGGCCGGACGCGCCGGCGCGGTCATCGTGGACACCACTGACGCGCCGCTGTTCCGGCGCTCGGTCGCCGCCGCCGCCCAGCGCGCCGATGCCACCCTGCTGGAGGTCGCCCCGCTCGACGACGACCTCGACAGCGTCTTCCGCTACCTGGTGGGCCGATGACCGCCGGCTACCGCTCCCCCAAGGCGCCCGCCGTCCGATCCGGGCCTCGGCTCGGGCCCGTGTTCGTCGCCGAGTACCGGCTCCTGCTGCGATCGGTGTGCACCAAGGGCCGGCTCATCGCCATCACGATGCTCGCCGGCCTCAGCGTCCTCACCGCGGTCGCCATCGCGCTGGCCGATCCCTTCGACCCGGTGTTCCGCGGCGTCGGCTTCGTCAACGGCAACATCGCCACGCTCATCCCCGTGGCCGTGCTGGTCTTCGGAGCGGCCGTGCTGGGCGACCTCATCGACGACGGCTCGCTGGTCTACCTCTGGCTCCGGCCGGTGCCGTCGTGGATCCACGTCCTGGCCGCCTGGCTGGCCACCGTCACCATCGTCGTGCCGCTGGTGCTCGTGCCGGTGGTGGCGTCCACGCTCTTCATCGACACGTCGGGCTCGCTGCTGGCCCCGGCTGCGCTCGGCGGCTTCGTGGCCGTGGCCGCGTACGGCGGGCTGTTCGTCACGCTCGGGGTGCGGTTCAAGCGGGCCCTCCCGTGGGGGCTGGTGTACATCCTGATCTGGGAGGGCTTCATCGCGGCGGCGGGCAAGACGGCGACCAAGCTCGCCGTCCGCTCCTACGTGCGGTCGATCCTGGGATCGATGACCGACACCCACCTGAAGCTCGGCGAGTTCTCCCTGGGCGTCGGCATCGTCGTCCCGCTCCTGGTGGCGGCGGCGGCGCTGGCCTACGCCAGCCGGCGTCTCGCCAAGACCGACGTGGCCTGAGCCCTCGGGGCTTCGGCGTGTCGCGGCACCCGGCCTAGGGTCGCCCGCCATGTCGCTCACCGAGTTCGCTGTCCTCGCCGCTGCCGGCTACTTCCTCGTCTTCGGCACCGGGTTCGTGTTCCGGCCTGCGTTCGTCGAGCGGTTCGCGCTCGGGTGGACCGACCCAGCCGGCAAGACCGAGGTCCGGTGCTACTACGGGGCGGTCTCGTGGGCGCTGGCCGGGTTCCTCGGGTACCTGCTGACCCAGGACCTCGCCACCGAGGCCCTCACCGGCGTGCTCTTCCTGGCTACCGCGGTCCTGGTCACGCGGGTGGTCGGCACGGTGGTCGACGGCGGCCGGGACCACCCGTACACCCGGATGGCGATCCCGGTGGAGACGGCGTTCGTGGTCGCAGTGGCCGCGGTGCGCTTCCTCGGCTGAGCCGACCGGCGGACCGGCGACGCAAGCGGTCAGCCCAGGGCGCCGTCGGCGTCGATGGCCAGCAGCACGCCCTGGAGGAGGCGGCGGATCACGTCCTCGTCGACGGTGGCCCCGCTGAAGTAGAGGCGGTACATGATCGCCCCGGTGAGCAGGTCGACCACCAGCTCGATGTCGACGTTGTCGGACACCTCGCCGCGCTCCTGGGCCCGTTGCAGGATCGAGGCCACCGGCGCCCGACGATCGGACACGTAGGCCTGGAGGCGGGTGGCGATCTCGGGGTCGACGGCGGCCTCGGCGGCCAGCGCGGGCATCAGGCGCACGGCGCCCTGCTGGGCTTCGGAGTCCGCCAGCGGCAGGTAGTACGCCAGCAGGTCATCGCTCAGGTTGCCGGTGTCGGGCTCGGGCAGCGGCAACCGGCCGGCGGTCAGGGCATCGAGCACCAGCTGCTCCTTGCCGGGCCACCGGCGGTAGATGGTGGCCTTGCCGACGTGGGCGCGCTGGGCGACGGCGTCGATGGTCAGGCCGCGGAATCCGACCTCGGTGAGCAGTTCGATCACGGCGTCGGTGATGGCGTCATCGGCGCTTGCGTTGCGCGGCCGCCCCGGTCGGCGCTTCCCCACCTCGTCGTCCACCGCGCCTCCCATCACGCTCCGCCGAGCGCTGTCCCGTACCCGCGACACCCATCACCGGCGCCGCAGCCGACCCTCATTCGGGCGAGACGGTATCGCTGATCGCCGTCGCGAGGGGCCGGTCGCGCTCCTCGGCCTCGTCGACCGCCTCCTGGCGGGCGACGGCCGCCTCCGCTCCGCCCATCGGCGTGGCGGTCAGGGCCTCCACCGGATCACCCTCGTCTGCGTCGACGGCGTCGGCCACCGGGGCGGCGTGGGCCGGCAGGAACACGAGGGCGACGAGCGCACCCACCAGCGCGATCGCGGCCGACACCAGCAGACCCCGGCCCATCGACGAGGAGAACGCATCCCGCGCCGCGTCGGCGATCTGGACCCCGAGGGGCGTGGCGATGGCGTTCGGGTTGCCGCCGGCCCGGGCGGCCACCGCGAAGGCGCCGCCGATGCTGTCGGTGGCGGTGTCCATGGCCGGACCGGGCAGCGGGATGCCGGCCAGGTTGGCGGTGAGCGCCGGTGCGTACTGCGAGGCGAACACGCTGCCGATGACGGCCACGCCGAGCGCGCCGCCGACCTGCCGGGTGGTGTCGTTCATGGCGGAGCCGACACCTGCCTTGTCGCGCGGGAGCGAGCCCATGATCGACTCGGTGGCCGGTGCCATCGCCAGCGCGATCCCGAGCCCGAGGAGGAGCTGCGCGGGCAGCACTCGGCCGAAGTAGCCGAGCTCGGGGGTGGCGGTGGAGGCCACGGCCAGGCCGATGGCGACGGTGCCGAGGCCGCCGGCCACCACCAGCTTGGTGCCGACCCGCTTCACCAGCCGGGTGGACTGCGGCGCCACGAACATGAGCATCAGGGCCAGCGGAACGGATCGGATGCCGGCCTCGAGTGGCGTGTACCCCAGCACGAACTGCATGAACTGGGTGAGCACGAACATCGAGCCGAACATGGCGAAGAACGTGAGGGTGATGGCCAGGTTGGCGGCGCTGAAGCGAGGGTTCTTGAAGAACCGGATGTCCAGCATCGGGTGGTCGGTGGTGGTCTGCCACCAGATGAACAGGCCGATGGTGACGATGCCGAGGCCGAACGCCCCGAGCACCTCGGGCGAGGTCCAGCCCTTGGCGGGTGCCTCGATGATCCCCCACACCAGCGAGACCAGGCCGATGATGGACAGGACCGCGCCGAGCACGTCGAGCTTGGGGCTGTCGGCGGCCTTCGAGTTGGGCAGCAGGAAGTAGCCCGCCGGCAGGGCGATGGCCACGACGGGCACGTTCACGAAGAACACCGAGCCCCAGGAGAAGTGCTCGAGCAGCCAGCCGCCGAGCATCGGGCCGATGGCGACGCCGACGCCGGAGACGCCGGCCCAGATCCCGATGGCCTTCGCCCGCTCCGACGGGTCCGTGAAGATGTTGGTGAGCAGCGAGAGGGTGGCGGGCATGATCAGCGCGGCGCCGATGCCCATGATCGACCGGGTGGCGATGAGCATCTCCGGCGAGGTGGCGAACCCGCTGGCCACCGAGCCGGCCACGAAGATCGCCAGACCGGTGGAGAGCGCCGACCGACGCCCGTAGCGGTCGCCGATGCTGCCGGTGGTGAGCAGCAGGCCGGCGAACACCAGGGTGTAGCCGTCGACGATCCACTGCAGCTGGCTGGTGGTGGCGTCGAGGTCCTCCGACAGCCGGGGCAGCGCCACGTTGAGGATGGTGTTGTCGAGGCCGACCACCAGGAGGCTCATGCAGAGCACCCCCAGCGCGATCCAGCGACGGTCGTAGGCGGTGGTCTCGTCCATGACGGCTCTCTCTGCAGACGGGTGCCGACCGGACGTCGATGGGGTGGTGGGAGGACCACCGACGAACCGGCCGGCACCGCACGGGTGAGCCTATTCCAGCACCGCGCGGTTCCGAAACCATCCGGTATCGAAAGCGAATTGTGTCACACCGTGCCGCTTCACCCGCACGGGTTGGCGGAGGGTCATCCGGGTGCTCCGCCCCGAGCCGCACCGCCCCGAGCCGCACCGCCCCGCCCCGAGACCGCGCCAGCGGAGGGATCAGCCGGCGGACTTCTGGGCCAGCAGCTGGGCGACCGCCCGACCGTCGGCCTGGCCCTTCGACGCCTTCATGATCTGGCCGGTGAAGAAGCCGCTCAGCTTCTTGCGAGCCTTGTCGTCGCCGGCGCAGAACTGCTCCCACTCGCTCGGGTTGGCGGCGATCACGCCGTCGACGATGGACTCCAGCGCACCGGTGTCCATGGCCTCGAAGCCCTTGGCCTTCGCCACGCCGGCCGCGGTGGCCGACGGGTCGGCCACCAGCTCGGCCAGGACCTGCTTGGCCTGGGTGGCGGTGAGGTCGCCGGCGGTCTCCATCTTCACCAGCTCGGCCAGCCGCTCGGGTGCGAGGACGGCGCCGCCCTCGACGGCGAGGTTCTGGACGACGTGCACGAGGACGCGCCCCGCGTCGGCCCCGGCCTCGATGGCGGCGAGGGCCTGATCGTCCTGGCCCCGCTCCACCGTGACCACGACCGCTTCGGCCGTGACCGGCTCCCCGGTGGCATCGGCCAGGCGGTGGCGGCGCTGGGCCGGGAGCAGCGGCAGGCCGGCGGCGATCTCCGCCACCCGGTCGGCACCGAGGTCCACGGGGACCAGATCGGGCTCGGGGAAGTACCGGTAGTCGTCGGCCTCCTCCTTCGAGCGCATGGTGTGGGTGCGACCGTCGCTCTCGTCCCAGTGGCGGGTCTCCTGGGTGACCGTGCCGCCGGACGCGTGCAGGTCGGCCTGGCGCCGAGCCTCGTACTCGATGGCGCGCACCAGCGAGCGCAGCGAGTTGACGTTCTTGATCTCGCAGCGGGTGCGCAGCTCGTCGGACCCCTCCCGGCGGACCGAGATGTTGGCGTCGACGCGCATCGACCCCTCCTCCATCTTCCCGTCCGAGATGCCGCAGGCCACCAGGATCGAGCGCAGCTCGGCCACGTACTGCCGGGCCTGCTCGGCGGAGCGCACGTGGGGCCGCGACACGATCTCCAGCAGCGGGACCCCGGCACGGTTGTAGTCGACCAGCGAGTAGTCGGCGCCCTTGATGCGACCGGCACCGCCCACGTGGGTGGACTTGCCGGTGTCCTCCTCGAGGTGGGCCCGCTCGATGCCCACGACGTGCCCGGACGGCAGCTCCAGCCGACCGTCGACCACGATGGGCTGGTCGTACTGGGAGATCTGGAAGTTCTTCGGCATGTCCGGGTAGAAGTAGTTCTTCCGGCTGAACACCGAGCGCTGCACGGTGGCGCCGACGGCGCACCCGAACCGGGCGGCCAGCTCGACGGCCTGCTCGTTGACCACGGGCAGGGTGCCGGGGAGCCCGAGGGTCACCGGGTCGATGTTGGTGTTGGGGTCGTCGCCGAAGTGGTTGGGCGCGCCCGAGAACATCTTGGTGGCGGTGGCCAGCTCGGCGTGGACCTCCAGGCCGCACACCAGCTCCCAGCGGGAGCCGTCGCCGGCCTCCACCACCAGGATGTCGTCGGACGAGGCG
>CALANQ010000491.1 GCA_937926025.1 uncultured Acidimicrobiales bacterium | reverse complement strand
GGTTCCTCTCCGGCACCTACCTGCTCAGCGAGGCCACCAAGGACAAGTACGTCGGTCCCGGCCACAACCCGGGCGTGTCGTCCATCGCGTGGGCTGCGCCCGAAGACGTCCCGCTGGTGATCAAGGACATCAACGAGGCGCTGGCCCGCGGCGACGAGATCGGCAGCCACTTCAACGGGCACTTCTGCTCCGGCGTGGCCAGCCCCGTCGGCTCGTGGACCACCGAGGACTGGAACAACGAGATGGACCAGTTCGACTCGTTCCTCACCAATGTCAACGAGAACAACGGCGTCGACGAGAAGCTCGACCTCACGCCCGAAGACATCAAGGGCGAGCGCACCCCGTGCCTCGAAGGCGACCCCACCCAGATGTTCCCGGCGTTCCAGGCCCACGGCATCATCTACGACAGCTCGGTCACCCGCACCGGCCTGTCGTGGCCGCTGAAGGACCAGCAGTACGGCATCTGGCAGATGGGCATGTCCACGTTCCCGATGCACGGGGGCGGTCGACCGCTGATCACGATGGACTACAACTTCTACTACCGCCAGCGCGAGGCCAGCTCCGCCGGGGTCACCCCCGAGGAGTCGGCGGCGGACTCGGAGCAGGTCCTGGGCACCTACCGCGACATGTACAACGCGGCGCTGAACGGCAACCGGGCACCGCTCATCCTCGGCAACCACTTCAACGAGTGGAACAACTCGGCGTACCAGAACGCCATGGCCAACTTCATCAAGGAGACGTGCGGCAAGCCGGAGACGTACTGCGTGCCGTTCGAAGACCTGGTCGCCTGGATGGAGGCGCAGGATCCCGCGTACCTCACGGACCTGCAGGCGCTGCCCGCGGAGAACGCACCCCGCCCGTAGCGGTCAGCGCTCCCGGCGCAGGCCGCCGTAGAGGTACCAGGGCACGAAGCCCCGCATGAGCAGCCGGTCCGCCGCCCAGCGGGGGACCCGCACGCGCTTGCCGTCGGGCTGCACGATGACCATGCCGTCGTCCTGGACGCCCAGCACCGAGCCCCACCGGTTGGCCGGCGCCGAGAACCGCTTGGCGGGCGCCTTGCCGCCGGCGACGGCGCGCACGTTGGCGACCACGACCCGGTAGCCCCAGTTGCGCGCCGAGCTGCGGTTGGGGTCGGTGGCGGCCACGTCGCCCACCGCGAACACGTCGGGGTGGCCGACCACCTGGAGGTGCTCGTCCACTCGGACGAAGCCGCCGTCGTCCAGCACGTCGTCGGGGAGGAAGCCGCTGTGGGGCCGCACGCCACCGACGGCCCAGAGGACGACGTCGGCCTCGAACGGCTCCTGTCCGGTGGACCACCGGATGGGGTCGCTGGTGAGGGCGTCGCCGGTGAACCCGGCGGGCACGTCGGCCCGGTGATCGGGGTGGACGACGACCCCGTCGTCTCGCAGGCGCTGGGCGATCCAGCGCCGGGCCTTCGGGTGGTAGCCGGGAAGCGGCTCGTCGCCGCCGTGGAACAGGTGGACCGTGGCGCCGCCCCGACGGGCCAGGTTGTCTGCGGCGCTGACCCCCGTGGGTCCTCCGCCCACGACCGCGATGGTGGACGCGGCCCGAAGCCGGGCATCGGTGTCGGCCAGGTCCCGGTCGATGGCATCGAGGCCCTGGAGCCGGTCGTGGCGCCAGAAGCCGTTGGACGCGCCGGTGGCGATGACGAGGGCGTCGTAGCCCTCGATCGCCGTCCCGCCGTCGACCAGTGCGAGCTCGACCTTCTTCGCCTCCAGGTCCACCGACGAGATCCGGCCGTGACGCACCTGGATGCGGTCCAGCTTGCGGAACCGCCGAAGGGGGACCAGGTAGGTGCGGCGCCAGCGGTCCGGATCCGTGAGGCGGGTGCCGAGCTCCTGCCCGCTCATCAACGCCGGGCGCGTCGTGACGCCGATGACGTCGCAGGTGCGAGCCAGCCGGCTGGCGACCAGCACGCCGGTGTCGCCCAAGCCGGCTACGACGACCCGAGGTCGGGGGCGCCGGCTCACGTGTCCCGCAGGGTCAGGGGGCGGGGAACGGCCGTGATCATGCCCGCACCCTAGGGGCGCTCGTGCGGGTGGGCGGCGGTGCCGCCCACCCGCACGAGCACGGGATCAGGCGTCGCAGCCGTCCTCGAGGATCACCGGCGGGAGGCCGGCGCTGGCCGAACCGCAGGGGTCGCTGGCCATGAGGGTCCACTGGCCACCCTCGGACTGCAGGATGAACTTGGCATCCGTGCCCGACACGGAGCCGGCGGCGTACCCGTCGCTGCACACGTAGCTGGAGATGGCCTCGCCGTCGAGCGCGGCGGTGATGGCGGTGGCGGTGCACGGCGCCTCGCCGCCGTTGGCGGCCGTGGTGGTGGTGCCGGCAGCGGTCGTGGTGGTGGTCGAGCCGTCGCAGACCTTGGTGCCGTCGTCGACGGCCTTGGTCAGGGCGGCCTCGGTCTCGGGGCCGAGCTCGCCGTCGACCTCGAGGCCCGACGCGGTCTGGAAGGCCACGATGGCGGCGTCGGTCTCCGGGCCGATGATGCCGTCGTCGGCGCCCGTGTAGCAGCCCACCTCCTTGAGCTCCTGCTGGATGCCCTCGTCGAAGGCGACCGTGGCGGCGGACTCGCCGCCGGTGGTCGTGCTGGTGGCTTCCGCCGTGGTGGTGGTCTTGTCCGAGCTCTTGTCGTCCGACGAGCAGCTCGCCAGCGAGATCAGCGCGAGCACGCCGAGCGCGGGCGCGGCGATGCGGGTCATCCGGTGGGTGCGAACCATGGTCTCCTCCTACCCGAGGCTCCGCCTCAGGCCCATGTGTAGGTGTGAACGGCGTTCACCCTACGAGCGCGGCCCGGTCCGGTGGTCGATGGTCCCGACGGTCTGGTGGGTCGGTGGTCGGTGGTCGGTCGTCCGCCGGTCAGCGCACCTCGACGGGCTCCTCAGCGGCGGGGGCCGGGGTTGGCGATCATCGACCCGAACACGATCCCGTGGAACGGGAACACCGCCCACCAGTAGAGGTGCCCGGCGAGGCCCCGGGGGATGAACAGCGCCCGCTGGTGGAGGACGGGGGCGCCGTCTCGGTCATCCACCGAGAACTCGAGCCAGGCCTCGCCCGGCAGCAGCATCTCGGCCCGGAGGCGCAGCAGGTTCGGCCGGTCCAGCGCCTCGACGCGCCAGAAGTCCACGGCGTCGCCCAGCACCAGGTGGTCCGGGTTGCGGCGGCCGCGGCGCAGCCCCACGCCACCCACGATGCGGTCGATCACGCCCCGCACCGCCCACGCCAGCGGGCACGAGTACCAGCCCTGCTCGCCGCCGCTGCCCTCCACCGCCCGCCACAGGGCGTCCGGCGACGCCTCCACCTGGCGCTCCCGCTCGTCGCGGTACACCGACCCGCCGCTCCACTCCGGGTCCGTCGGCATCGGGTCGCTCGGCGCCCCCGGCCACGACGCCCCCGACCACCGGGTGACCACGTCGGCCAGCCGGATGCGCTCCAGCGCCAGGCGGACGGCCTGGTCGAACGGGCACAGGTCCAGGGGGATGAGCGCCTCGATGTCGTGCTCCTGCGCCACGACGTTGTTGCGCAGGGATTCGATGAGGGGCTGGGCGATGGCCTTGGGCACCGGCGTCACCACGTTCACCCACTGGCTCGAGAGCCACGGGGTGAGCACCGGCACCGGGACGATGATGCGCCGGGTCAGCCCGGCGACGGCGGCGTAGCGCTGCATCATCTCCCGGTAGCTCAAGACATCGGGCCCGCCGATGTCGAACCGCCGGTCCGTGTCCGGCGGGAGGTCCAGCACCCCGAGTAGGTAGGAGAGCACGTCGCGCACGGCGATGGGCTGCACCAGCGACGTGACCCAGCGAGGCGTGACCATCACCGGCAGCCGCTCGGTCAGGTAGCGCAGCATCTCGAACGACGCCGACCCGCTGCCGATGATCACGCCGGCCTGGAGCACCACCGCCGGGACCAGCCCGTCGAGGAAGATCTGCCCGACCTCGGCCCGAGAGGCCAGGTGCGGCGACGCCTCCTCGCCCGACGGCACCAGACCCCCGAGGTACACGATGCGGGCGACCCCGGCGGCGGCCGCCGCCTCCGCCGTGTTGCGGGCCGCCGTGCGGTCCGACGCCTCGAACGACGCACCCGTCCCGATGGAGTGCACCAGGTAGTAGACGACGTCGATGCCGTCCATGGCGGCATCGAGCGACTCCCGCTCGAGCGCATCGCCGCGGACGATCTCCACGGTGGCCGCCCAGTCGATCTCCGCGAGGTGCTCGGGGCGGCGGGTCAGGCAGCGGACCCGGTGGCCCTCCTGGTCGAGGCGGGGCGCGAGCCGTCCACCGATGTACCCGGTGGCGCCCATGATCAAGATGTTCACGGGCATCTTCTGCCCACAGCCCCGGCCGCGTAGTCGCGGCCGGGGGGAACGGGTCAGGCGGCCTGGGCCCGGCGGTCGTACTCGTTGCTGGACATGAGCGACAGCCACAGGGTCCGCGGGTCGCCCGCCCGCTCCAGCACCGCGGTCCAGTGGGTCCACCCGCTCGGGTCGGGGGCCCGGCCCAGGAGGTCCTGGTAGGAGGCGGCGACGGTGCGGCGAGCGGACTCGTGGCTGGTCAGCAGCATCTTGGCCAGCTTCCCGCGATCGAGGCCCTGGTCGAGCTTCTTCGTCCAGTAGGCGTGGCCGCTCGGATCGACGTCGCGGCCGTGCACCAGCGGGTACAGGGCGGCGACGTAGCCGCTGTTGGTGGAACCGGCCCGGCGGTACACCTCGTCGGACCCGAGGAGGCGGGCCGAGAGGTCCGGGACGGTGATGGTCTTCAGCTTGTTCGCCCAGTACGTCAGGCCGCTGGGGTCCGGGGCCCGGCCCAAGTACTTCTGGAACGCATCGGTGACCAGGGCCTGGCGCTCCTCCTGCGAGGCCAGCACGTTGGAGGTGTAGGTCCGCCGGCTCCGGCCCCGGTCGAACCAGTAGCCGGCGTCTTGCAGCTCCGCATCGGTCGCCGGCCGGTCGAGCAGGTCGCTGGTGACCCTGCGGACGTAGTTCTCATCCGCGGTGTACGGGTCGTCGGGGCAGCGGTTGCCGGCGCCGTCGGTGCCGGTGCGGAACTCCCAGGTCATCGGGGTCACCGGCAGGTTGCGGGCGTCGACCAGGTTGGCGGTCACGCCGGCCCGGTACCAGGTGCACGGCTTCAGGTCGGCGGCCGGCTGGATGTCGATCATGTGCTCACCGGAGTCGGCGCCGTACGGCACGCTCCGGGGCCAGCCGCTGCGGACCGGGACGGCCTGGTTCGTGTCGCGCTCCTCGAGCGTCATGGCGCCGGCGGGCAGCGCGTTGGACACGGTGCCGGCGCTCCCGACGTAGGGCCGGGCGTAGGTGAGCACGGCGGCGATGCGGTTGCGGGCGCCGCCGCGGCCGCGAGCGGAGCCGGGCTGCGGGTCGCGGTTCCATCCGGTGGCCGGCACCCGGTTCTGGCCGTCGGCCGGATAGGTGATCGAGACGCTGGTGGCGGGCTGGTCGCCGAGCAGGCGGCCCCACATCACGTTCCACTCGCCGGCGATGGCGGTGGCGGCGAAGGCGACGCCGCCGGGCCCGGTGACCAGGTTGTGCGACATCCACGGCATCGTCTTGTGGAGGGCGGCGATGTGATCGGGCGCCCACAGCCCCTCCACCTGGTGCACCACGCCCATCGCGGCCTGGCCCAGGTTGAGCTGGTCCTCGGTGATGTCGTCCATGCCGACGGACTCGAAGGCGGCCAGGATGTCGCTGTGGCCGGGGAACGCCACGATGTTCGACGTCGGCTGGCCGAAGTCGGCGATGGCGACCAGGTCCATCTGCAGCTCGGCGCCGCCCTCGTTGGCCTGCCCGCCCAGGCTGTCGGGCGTGTAGTACTCGCCGAGATCGGCGACGTTCGGCTCGAACAGCCAGTCCCACACCTCATCGCCCATGCCGTGGCCGATCATGCCCATGAGGAAGGCGATCATCTTGGCGCAGGGGCCGTTGGTGGCCGCCAGGTTCGTGCACTCGGTGTGGGTGAGGATCTGGTCGGCGTAGGCGTCGTGGAACCGCTGCCAGTGCGCCTCCTCGCCGTAGGTGTTGGAGAGGGCGTAGCCGGAGTCCGGGAAGTGGGCGCCGGCCCGCACGTACTCCTTGTTGGCCTTCAGCAGCGCCTTGAGCTGGGGGCTGGTCACCTGGTCGATGGCCTCGGCCGCCATCCACGCGTGGGTCGTGACCCCGGCGGCGGAGGCCGGAGCGGCGGGCGCGAGCGCCAGCGCGCCACCGGCGACGAGCAGGGCCAGCCCGGCCGCGGCGGCGCGGACGATGAGGCGTGGTGAGGTCATGCGGTTCTCCCCCTTGGTGACCGGGACACGGTACGCCCCCGAGGTGGACGGCGGGTGATCGGCAGGGCACCGGCAGGTGTCCCGGCGGCGGGTTGTTGGCGGGACTTCCCACAGGTCGCTCAGGAGATTCCCAGGAACCGGGCGCACGATGCGCCCCATGGCCACCACCATGGAACCCCCCACCGCAGATCCCGCCCTGCTGCCGCCGACGGCGCCGCCCGCCGGCACCGTGCACCTCCACCGGCCGACCGCCGGAGGTCCCCCGGGGGCGGCGCCGCCGTCGGGGCAGGGCCGCCTGGCCCGGCTGTGGCGCGGGCCCGACGACGACCCGAGCTGGGCCCGACCGGCGCTGATCGTGCTGCTGGGGGCGACGGCCGTCCTGTACCTGTGGGGCCTCGGCGCCTCCGGATGGGCCAACAGCTTCTACTCGGCGGCCGTCCAGGCCGGCACCCACAGCTGGAAGGCGTTCTTCTTCGGATCGTCGGACTCGGCGAACTCCATCACGGTCGACAAGCCGCCGGTGTCGCTGTGGGTGATGGGCATCTCGGCCCGCATCTTCGGCGTCAACGCGTGGAGCATCCTCGTGCCACAGGCGCTCGCCGGCGTGGCGTCGGTCGGTCTGCTGCACGCAGCGGTCAAGCGGTGGTACGGCGCCGCGGCCGGCCTGATCGCCGGGGCCGTGCTGGCCCTGACGCCGGTGGCCACCCTCATGTTCCGCTTCAACAACCCCGATGCGGTGCTGGTCCTGCTGCTGATCGGTGCGGCGTACGCGCTGCTCCGATCGCTCGAGGCGGCGAGCACCCGCTGGCTGCTGCTGGCGTGGTCGCTGGTGGGCACCGCGTTCCTCACCAAGATGCTGCAGGCGCTGCTCGTGGCCCCGGCCTTCGCGCTCGTCTACCTCATCTGCGCTCCGACCAGCTTCCGGCGCCGCTTCGTCCAGTCGGTCGCCGCCTTCGTCGCCCTGGTGGTGTCGGCGGGCTGGTGGATCGCCATCGTGGAGCTGTGGCCGGCGTCCTCCCGGCCCTACATCGGCGGCTCGCAGGAGAACAGCATCCTGGAGCTGGTCCTCGGGTACAACGGCCTCGGCCGCCTGACCGGCGACAGCAAGCTTCAGGTCGAAGGCAAGCTGGGAACGAGACCGGCAGCGTGGGCGGCGGGGGAGCAGGCGGCAACGGCGGCAGCATGTGGGGCACCACCGGCTGGAACCGCATGTTCAACAACGAGTTCGGCGCGCAGGCGTCGTGGTTGCTCCCGGCGGCGTTCGCCCTCCTCGCCATCGGGCTGATCCTGCGGGGTCGGGCCGGTCGCACCGACCGGAGCCGGGCTGCCTACCTGGTCTGGGGCGGGTGGCTGGCAGTCACCGCCGCCGCCTTCAGCTTCGGCCAGGGGATCATCCACCCGTACTACGCCATCGCCCTCGCCCCGGCCATCGGTGCTCTGGTGGGCATGGGTGCGGTGGACCTGTGGCACCGGCGCAGCGAGCTGTGGGCCCGCCTGGCGATGGGCGGCACGGTCGCCGGGACGTCGTGGTGGGCGTACCAGCTCATGCAGCGCTCCCCGGACTGGGCGCCGGCGCTCCAGACCGCGATCCTCGTCGGCGGCCTCGCCGTCGGCGCCCTGCTGGTGGTGGCTCCCTCGATCCGGGGTCGGGTCGGCACCGGCCTGGCCATCGCCGCCTGCGTGGTCTGCCTGGCCGGCCCGGCGGCGTACAGCCTCCAGACCGCCTCCACCACCCACTCCGGCTCGCTGCCGAGCGCCGGACCCGGCACCTCCCTGGGCGGCCCGGGCGGCATGCGCGGCGGCCCCGGCGGCGGCATGGGCGGGTTCCCCGGGGGCGGCGCTCCCGGCGGCGGGGCGATGGGCGGCACCGGCCAGATGCCCACGTTCCCCGGCGGCGGCACGACCGGCGGCACCACGGGCACCACTGGTGCCGGCACCACCGGCCAGGCGCCGGGCGCCGGCGGCCAGAGCACGGCGGGCGGGCTGCTCACCGGCAGCGTGTCGTCCGACGAGGTGACCGCCCTGCTCCAAGCCGACGCCGGCGACTACACCTGGGTCGCCGCCGCCATCGGCTCCAACTCGGCATCGGGCTTCCAGCTCGCCTCCGATGAACCGGTCATGGCGGTCGGCGGCTTCAACGGCTCGGACCCGAGCCCGACGCTGGCGCAGTTCCAGCAGTACGTCGCCGACGGCCAGATCCACTACTTCATCAGCAGCGGTGGTGGCGGCATGGGCATGGGCTCGAGCGGCACGTCGGCCCAGATCACCTCGTGGGTGCAGTCCAACTTCACCGCCACCACGGTGGACGGCGTCACCCTCTACGACCTGACCGCCTGACGGCCTGATCCCATCCACCCGCCCGCGCATCTCGGGTCACCGGTGCACCGCCAGGGTGCACCGGTGACCGAAGCCGCGTCGGTGGGGCGGGCGGCCGGGCGCGCGTAGGTTGGCCGGTCATGACGGGGGAACGGATCGTGATCGACGGCGGGGCGACGGTGCTGGTGCTGGGGGTGGCCGACGACCACCGGCTCCACCAGCTGGCCCTGGGCGGGCCGGAGGTCCGGGACCAGGAGCCGGCGTTCCCCACCCAGCTGTACCCCCTGGCGTACCCGACGTTCGGCGAAGAGGTGCTCCGGGAGCCGGCGCTGCGGGTCACCCACGCCGACGGCGCCACCGCGACCCGTCTGGTGGTCGAGGGCACCTCGGAGCAGCTCCACCCGCACGGCCGCATCCACCGGGTCGAGCTGCGGGACCGGGTCGCACCGCTGCTGGTCACGCTGTGCTGGCGCACGTGGCCGGCCTACGACCTGGTCGAGCAGTGGGTCGAGGTGGCGAACACCGGCGACGCGTCCGCCACCCTCCACCAGGCGGCGTCAGCCTCGCCCGCCCTCCCCGGCGACGACGCGTGGTTCACGCACTGGGGCGGCGGCTGGGCGGCGGAGTGGACCGAGACCACCGAGCGGCTGACCCCTGGGACCAAGACGGTGGCGTCGGCGGGTGGCGTCCGGCCCTCGCTGCACCGTCCGCCCATCGCCCTGTTCGCCGGCCGCGGGCGCGCCACCGAGGCCGAGGGCTCGGTGCTGACGGCCACGCTGCTGTGGGGCGGCGACACCCGCTTTGACGCCGAGATCGCGATGCACCGCCACGCCCGCCTCGTCGCCGGCATCCAGCACCGCGGCGCGGAGCGGGTGCTCGACCCGGGGGAGCGGTTCACCACGCCCACTGCGGTGCTCCTGTGGTCCGATGCGGGCATCGGTCCCTCCAGCCGGGCGTTGCACCGCTGGGCGCGCGACCACGTGGTCCGCGACGGTCACCGGCCCCGGGCCCTGGTCTTCAACAACTGGGAGACGATGTTCTTCGACCTGGACCCGGCCAAGGTGGCCGCCGTGGTCGACGGGGCGGCCGGGACCGGCGCCGAGCTGTTCCTGCTGGACGACGGTTGGTTCGGCGGCCGCCACCCCCGTGACGACGACGGCCAGGGCCTGGGCGACTGGATGGTCGACGAGCGCAAGTTCCCCGACGGCCTCGCCCCGGTGGTGGACCACGTGCTGGGCACCGGCATGCGCTTCGGCCTCTGGATCGAACCGGAGATGGTGAACCCGCGGTCCGAGCGCTACGAGGAGCACCCCGACTGGGTGATCGCGGAGCCGGGCCTCGTGCGTCGTGTGAAACATCTATCCCTCCTTGCCTGAGACTAAACACACAGCGAAGACTGAATTCTCTGTAACCTTTCTGGGTACTGATTGGCTCAACT
>CALANQ010000490.1 GCA_937926025.1 uncultured Acidimicrobiales bacterium | reverse complement strand
GGCCGTCCCGCTGGATCGCGCGGTGCGCGACACCGTGGAGCGCGAGCTGGGTCGACGCCCCAGCGGCCCGATCCGGATGCTCGCCCACCTGCGCACCTGGGGCTGGTCGTTCAACCCGATCGTCTTCTACTTCGTGCTGACCCCGGCGGGCGACGAGGTGGACGTGCTGCTGGCCGAGGTGACCAACACGCCCTGGCACGAGCGCCACGCGTACGTGCTGCCCGTCGGCGCCGCGTCGCTCGACCAGCCGGTCCGGTTCCCGAAGGCGCTCCACGTGTCTCCGTTCATGGACCTCGACCTCGACCACTCGCTCGCCTTCACCGCCCCCGGCGAGGCGACGATGCGGATCCGCATGGACGACTGGCGGGGCCCGGACCACGTGTTCGCCGCCGAGCTGGACCTCCAGCGCCTCGCGCTGGACCGGCCGACCATGACCCGCACCCTGCTGCGGCACCCCCTCCCGGCCCAGCGCGTGTCCGCCGGCATCTACTGGGAGGCGCTCAAGCTGCGCGCCAAGCAGGCCCCGTTCCGCCGCCACCCCCACAAGGTCGGCCGGGGCCGGGCCACGTCCTCGCTGGCCGGCCCCGGGTCGTCCAGGACCGACCGTCGCCCCGTAGACCCCGTACCAGCCGGAACGGCCCCGGCCACCCCGACCAGGAGCAGCACGTGACCTCCATCGTCTCGCCCTTCGACCAGGCGCCCGGCGACGACCCCGCGCCTCGGACCGCCGCCCGCCCGGCTCCCACCGACCGCGATCGGCACGCCGGCGCCATCCGACCCACCCAGGTTCGACCGGCACCCCGGTCGGCCACGAAGGTGGACCAGGTCTCCCGCTCGATCCTGATGCGCATGCTCGAGCACCTCCGCCACGGGCAGCTCGTCATCATCGAGCACGACGGGACCGTCACCACCCACGGCGACGGCACGCGCGAGCCGGTCACGATGCGCCTCTCCACCCCGGCGGTCTGGACCGAGGTGGCCACCAAGGCCTCCCGCGGCCTCGGCGAGTCGTTCGTGGACGGCTGGTGGACCACCGACGACCTCGAGGGGCTCCTGCAGCTCCTCACCCGGAACCTCGACGGCATGGACCGGCTGCGGAACCGCTGGACCAAGGTGTCGTCCCCGGTCGCCGACATGTGGCGCCGGCTGCGCCCCCCGAGCCGACGCCGGGACCGGCGGGAGATCGCCGCCCACTACGACCTGGGCAACGACTTCTTCGAGCTGTTCCTCGACCCGACCATGGCGTACTCGTGCGGGTTGTTCACCTCGCCCGACGCCACCCTGGCCCAGGCCCAGGTCACCAAGTACGACCGGCTGCTGCGCTCGATCGACCTGCAGCCCGGCGACCACCTCGTGGAGATCGGCACCGGATGGGGCGGGCTGGCGGTCCACGCCGCCCAGCTGTTCGGCGCCCGGGTCACCACCACCACCATCAGCGTCGAGCAGCACCGCTACGCCACGGAGCTGGTGGCCTTCCTCGGCCTCCAGGACCAGGTCACGGTGCTGCTGGAGGACTACCGGGACCTGACCGGCACCTACGACAAGCTGGTCTCGGTCGAGATGATCGAGGCCGTCGACTGGCGGGGCCACGATGCGTTCTTCGCCCCCTGCAACCGGCTGCTGAAGCCGCCCGGCCGCATGGCCCTCCAGGCCATCACAGTGGCCGACAGCCGCTTCGCCCGGGTGCGCAACACCGAGGACTTCGTGAAGCGCCACATCTTCCCGGGCTCCTGCATCCCGTCGGTGGACGCCATCCTCTCGTCCACCGCCCGCACCGGGGACTTCTGGCTGACCCAGCTCGACGAGTTCCCGCAGCACTACGCCGAGACGCTGCAGCGGTGGCGCCTCCAGCTCGCTGATCACGCCGACGAGGCCCGGTCCCGCGGGTACGACGACGCGCTGCTGCGGCTCTGGGAGTTCTACCTGGCCTACTGCGAGGCGGCCTTCGCCGAGCGGTACGTGTCGCTGGTGCAGCTGGTGCTGGAGCGGCCCGGGTCCGTCCCCACGGAGCTGCAGGTGCGCCGATGAGCGACCGCCTGCCCACCCCGCTCTCGTTCCGCCTCCTGGACTGGGGGCTCGTGCCGGACCCGGTGCTGCGCGCCGTCTGCACCCTGCGGACCCGCAACCGCCTGAAGGTGGAGCGGACGTCGTCGATCGACGAGCAGTCCGAGCGCACCCGGGCGCTGCGGGAACGGCTCCGCAAGGGCGTCGTCGCCACCCACACCGCCGAGGCCAACCAGCAGCACTACGAGGTGCCGACGGACTTCTTCCGACACGTGCTCGGCCCCAAGCGCAAGTACTCGTCCTGCTACTGGCCGACGGGCGTCGCCACACTCGGCGAGGCCGAGGAGGCCATGCTCGAGCTCTACGCCGAGCGGGCCGGCCTGGCCGACGGGCAGCGCATCCTGGAGCTGGGCTGCGGCTGGGGCTCGTTCTGCCTGTGGGCTGCGGAGCGCTGGCCCGGCTCGGAGATCGTCGCCGTCTCCAACTCCCGGACCCAGCGCGAGTTCATCGAGCGGGAGGCGATCCTGCGGAACCTCCACAACCTGGTCGTCCTCACCGCCGACATCACCACCTTCGACCCGGCCGACCTCGGCGAGCCCGGCCCGTACGACCGCATCGTGTCGATCGAGATGCTCGAGCACGTCAGCAACCACGAGGAGCTGTTCGGGCGGATCGCCCGCTGGCTCGCCCCCGATGGTCGCTTCTTCACCCACATCTTCACCGGCAACGACGTCGCCTTCGCCTACGACGCCGACGATCCCCGGGACTGGATGGGCCGGTACTTCTTCTCCGGCGGCCTGATGCCCAGCGACGACTGGTTCCTGCACATCCAGTCCGACCTGGTGTGCGTCGACCACTGGCAGCTGTCCGGCGAGCACTACGAGAAGACCGCCAACGCCTGGATCGACAACCACCACCGCCACCGCGACGAGATCCTCGCCGTGCTCGCGGAGGATCTCGGCGGGGGCCGGTCCGGTCGCCCCCAGGCCCGGGTCTGGTACCGCCGGTGGACCGCGTTCTTCATGGGGTGCGCCCAGCTGTGGGGCTACCGGGGCGGCCGGGACTTCGGCGTCAGCCACTACCTGTTCGAGCCACGCCCCTCGTCCCGATAGGCGCTCGGGGCCACCCCCACCAGGGCGGTGAAGTCCCGGGCGAAGTGGGCCTGGTCGTACCAGCCGTACCGGGCCGCCAGATCGGCCAGCGTGCCGTCGTAGCCCGCGTCGATGTCGTCGAGCGCGTCGTGCATGCGGTAGCGGGCCAGCACCCACTTCGGCCCGACGCCGACGTAGTGCGTGAACAGGCGCTGGAGCGTCCGGACCGACAGGGCGTGGCGCTCGGCCACCTCGCCCACCGTGATCAGCGAGCGGTCGTCGAGCATGTCGGTGACCACCGCGAGCACATCGTCGTAGCGGCCGTCGCCGGTGCCGTCGTCCAGGCCGCACAGCTCCTGCTCCGCCCGGTCGGCCCACGCCGCCGGGTCGTCGACCAGATCCGGGTCGGCGAGGCGATCGCACACCTCGGCCGGCAGCACGGCTCGAGCCGCGACCGTGGCATCGGTCCAGTCCGCCGCCGACCGGCCGGTGAGCGCCGCCAGCCCGCCCGGCCGGAAGCGGACGCCGGCGACGCGGCCCGCGCCCCGGACGTCGACGTCGAAGCGGCGCGTGGCCACACCCGTGATGACCACCGCCCCACCCGGTGGCAGCTCGGGCCGGGGATGGGTGCCGAGCTCGACCGTGAGCGAGCACGTCGGGTGCGGCACGACCTGGCTGGCGAACGACCGCCCCTCAGGCAGGTCCCAGCGCAGCGCCCAGTGGTTCTCCACCCAGCGGGCGACCGCCGGTCCCGCTGGCTGGCGCTTCAGCACGACGTGGTCGGCGAACTCCTCGGGCCGCAGGATCCCCGCGGTCGACGCTGTCGCGTTTGTCCTAGCGGCCACGGGCCCAGGGTAGGCAGGGTGGACGTCGACCCGTTCGACGACGAAA
>CALANQ010000489.1 GCA_937926025.1 uncultured Acidimicrobiales bacterium | reverse complement strand
AACGTCCCCGATGATCTGAAGTACTCCAGCGCCCACGAATGGATCGGGGTCGCCGGCAACCGCCTCACCATCGGCATCACCGACTACGCCCAGGACGCGCTCGGCGACGTGGTGTTCGTGCAGGTCCCGGACCAGGGCGCCCAGGTCGCGGCGGGCCAGAGCATCAGCGAGGTCGAGTCCACCAAGTCCGTGTCGGACATCTACGCCCCGCTCGCCGGCACCGTCGCCGAGGTCAACGGCGACCTGGAGTCCACGCCCGAGCAGCTCAACAGCGATCCGTACGGCGACGGCTGGATCTGCGTCATCGAGGTCGACGACGCCGCCGCGGTCGACGGCCTGCTCGACGCCGATGCGTACCGGAAGCTGATCGAGGGCTGATCATCCGCCCGACGGCCCCCGGGCCCACCCCGACCACACTCGGAAGGAGGAACCGATGAGCGACGTGTTCTGCACCAACTGCGGGCACCGGAACCAAGAGGGTTCCAACTTCTGCTCGTCCTGCGGCCAGCCGCTGGAGCGTCCCGCCGACGAACCCGCCACCGTCACCTTCACGCTGGACTCGGAGTCCGGCGAGCTGGTCGAGGTCGACCTCAACACCGTCCCCGCCGGAGGACGGCTCGTGGTCACCCGCGGCCCCAACACGGGCTCCGAGTGGGACCTGGAACACGTCATCACCACCGCCGGGCGCCACCCCGACAGCGACATCTTCCTCGACGACGTCACCGTCTCGCGCCGCCACGTGGAGATCGAGCAGACCACCCGCGGCGCCGTCGTCCGCGACGTCGGATCGCTCAACGGCACCTACCTCAACCAGCAGCGCATCGAAGGCGACACGCCCATCGCCAACGGCGACGAGCTCCAGGTCGGCAAGTTCAAGCTGATGTACCTCGGCGGCGAGGGGCCAGCCGAATGACCGACCACCTGTCCATCGGCGAGGTGCTGTCGCTCCTCCAGGACGAGTTCCCCGACATCACCATCTCGAAGATCCGCTTCCTGGAGAGCCAGGGCCTCATCGACCCCGAGCGCACGCCCTCGGGCTACCGCAAGTTCTACGAGGCCGACATCGACCGCCTCCGGTGGATCCTCGTCCAGCAGCGGGAGCACTTCCTTCCGCTCAAGGTCATCAAGGACCGTCTGGCCGACCCGGAGGCCGGGCACGGCGAGCTGCTCCTCTCCGACGGCACCCCGCCGCCGACGCCCCCACCCCCCGCACCGGCACCGGTAGAGCCCGAGCCGGTCCCGGTGGCCGAGGATTCGCCGGCCCACGTGGCCCAGGCCGTCGCCAGCGCCACCTCGGACCTGGCAGCCGCCAGCGCAGAGGCCGTGCTCGACGGCGCCGACGAGGCCGCGCAGCCCATCTGGATGGTCGACCTGGCCAAGGCGTCGGCGGCCAGCAAGGCCGATGCCGCCGCCGCCGAGGCCCGGCTGCCGCTGGCCAGCGATGCCGGCCCCACCGAGGTCAGCCTCACCGCCCAGGAGCTCTGCCTGGCGGCCGACATCAGCCGGGAGGCCCTGCGAGCCCTGGAGCAGTACGGCCTGATCGCCGGGCGGCCGCTCGGCGACGACGTCTTCTACGACGGCGACTGCCTGCTCATCGCCACCAAGTCCGCCGGGTTCCTCGAGCGCGGCGTCGAGGCCCGCCACCTGCGCATGTACAAGGTGGCGGCCGAGCGCGAGGCCGGGTTCCTGGAGCAGCTGACCATGCCGCTGCTCAAGCAGCGCAACCCCCAGGCCCGGCGCGACGCCGTGGAGCTGGTCGAGGAGCTGTCCGAACTGGGCCACGACCTCCGGTCGGCGCTGCTGCGGGCCAACCTCCGGCGCCACCTCGACCAGGCCTAGGCCCGGTTGAGCACCCGCGGCGACACCGGCCCCCAGCTCCTCGCCAGCCCCGAGGAGCTCGACCGCCACGCCCGGGAGCTGGGCGCGGCCATCAGCGCCGACCACCCCGACGGCGTCACCCTCGTGGGTGTCCTGAAGGGGTCGGTGGTCTTCCTCTCCGACCTGGCCCGCCACCTCACGGTCCCGGCCCGCTTCGAGCTGGTGGCCGTGGCGCCCTACGACGGGGCCGCTGGCCGCACCCGCGTCGTGAAGGACCTGGACCGCTCCGTCGAGGGCGAGCACCTGGTCCTGGTCACCGGCATCGTCGACACCGGCCTCACCGCGGACTTCCTCCTGCGCCACCTGGCCGACCGCCAGGCCGCCAGCGTCCGGGTGTGCACCCTGGCGGACAAGCGGGCCCGCCGGATCCTCCCGCTCGCCATCGACTACGCCGCCATCGAGGCCCCCGACGCCTTCCTCCTCGGCTACGGCCTGGACTACGCCGGGCGCTACCGGAACCTGCGGGGCCTCTGGACCGCCGACGCCGCCGCCCTGGCCGACGACCCGGACCGCTACGTCGCCCAGCTCCACGGCCCCACCTGACCCTGTCCGATCTTGCCGGTCGGGCGGGGGAGCGACGGCGGTAGGCTCGACGGTGATGGCCGAGATGGAGCTCGTCGGAGTGCGGGTGGAGATGCCCAGCAGCTCACCGATCGCGCTGCTGCGCGAGGTCGGGGGAGCCGGGCGGGTCCTGCCGATCTTCATCGGTGCGCCCGAGGCCACCGCCATCGCCTTCGCGCTGGAAGAGGTGGTCACGCCACGGCCGATGACCCACGACCTGCTCCAGAACCTGCTCGACGACCTGGGCGTCAGCCTGGAGAAGGTCACGGTCACGGAGCTGCGCGACGGCGTGTTCATCGCCGAGCTGGAGCTGCACGCCCACGACGGCGTCCACACCATCTCCAGCCGTCCCTCCGACGCCATCGCCCTGGCGGCCCGCACCGGCGCCCCCATCTTCGCCGCCGATGCCGTGCTCGACGAGGCCGGCTACATCGAGGAGCCCGACGACGCCGACGCCGAGGACACGGTCCAGAGCGAGGAGATCGTCGAGGAGTTCCGGGACTTCATCGATTCGGTGAACCCGGAAGACTTCGCCACCTGAGCATTGACCCCGCGCGCGCCGTTCTTTAGGGTGACACGTACGTAGTTACGGGCATGTGGTCCGTACACCCCAGATCATGTGCGTGAGAGGCCGGTGACATGACCCAGAACTACAGCGGCAAGAAGGCGGCGGAGATCGTCGGCATCAGCTACCGCCAGCTGGACTACTGGGCCCGCACGGACCTCATCCGGCCCTCGGTGGCCGATGCGGCGGGCAGCGGCAGCCGCCGGCAGTACAGCTACCGGGACCTGCTGGAGCTCAAGGTCGTGAAGTCCATGCTCGACGCCGGCATCAAGCTGGAGTCGGTGCGCACCGCGTTCGAGTACCTCCGGGAGAACCTGGGGGAGGACGTGGCGTCGGCCCGCCTGGTCATCGGCGGCGGCCGCGCCGTGCTGGTCCGCGACGACGCCGAGCTGCTCGACGTCATCAAGTCCGGCCAGCTGGTGATGACCAGCCTGCTGTCGCTCGACGGCGTGCAGGCCGAGATCGACGCCGCCGTGCGGGAGCTCAACCCGCCCGCCACCGCCGTCCGCACGGCTGCGGCGCCGCAGGCCGCCCCCGGGAGCTGACCCCGATCGAACCGGTCGATCCGCCGCCGC
Source organism: uncultured Acidimicrobiales bacterium (assembly GCA_937926025.1). Lineage (GTDB taxonomy): Bacteria > Actinomycetota > Acidimicrobiia > Acidimicrobiales > Iamiaceae > Aquihabitans. Next base: position 20,558 of record CALANQ010000489.1, on the reverse strand, counting down.
TCGTCTCCGTCGGGCTGCCCTACGAGCGGGTCGCGTTCGCCCACAACTCGGAGCGCCAGTTCGCCCGGCTGCTGGACTTCTACCGGGTCCGGTGGGAGTACGAGCCGCACACGTTCGTCCTCGAGCGCGGCCACGACGGTCAGCCCACGTGGGCCTTTTCGCCGGACTTCTACCTGCCGGACCACGGCCGCTACATCGAGGTCACCACGCTCAACCAGAAGCTGGTCACCAAGAAGAACCGCAAGGTCCGCAAGCTGCGCGAGGTCCAGCCGCTCATCGACATCGCCCTGCTCTACCAGCGGGACTACCTCGAGCTGCTGGTGAAGTACGGGCTGGAGGCACCCGAGCAGCTGGCCCAGGTGGGCGACGAGGTGCAGATCGCCGCCGAACCGCTCGGCCTGCTCGGCCTCGGCACACTCCACACGCCCCTCGATGCCGACGAGATCGTCGATCCGCACGAGGCGTGGACGCAGCGCCCCGCCGCCGGCTGATCGCACCTTCGGGGCCGGTCGGGCGTCCCACTACGATCGGCCCGTGACGCTTCGCACCTCTCCTCTCGACGCTGCCCACCGCGCCCTCGGCGCCAAGCTGGTGGAGTTCGGCGGCTGGGACATGCCGCTCTCGTACCCGTCCGGCACCCTGGCCGAGCACCGGGCCTGCCGCACCGACGCCGTCGTGTTCGACGTCAGCCACCTGGGCACCGTCCGCATCGGCGGCCCCGACGCCCTGGAGCGGCTCCAGCGGGCGTTCACCAACGACCTGAACAAGGTCGGCCCGGGGCGGGCCCAGTACACGCACCTGCTCAGCCCCAACGACGCCTCGGTGGTCGACGACATCATCGTCTGGTGGATCGACGACGAGTCGTTCGACGTCATGCCCAACGCGTCCAACACCTCCGGCGTGTCCAACGCGCTGGGGGAGGGAGCGGTCGACGTCCCCGACCCCCGGGCGGTGCTGGCCCTCCAGGGCCCGGCCGCCCGCCGCAAGCTGCACGCCATCTGGCCCGAGGCCGCCGCCATCGGCCGCTTCCACGTGCAGCGCATGACCTGGAACGACATCGACTGCGTGGTGGCCGGCACCGGCTACACCGGCGAGGACGGGCTGGAGATCGCGGTCCCCGCCGAATCCGCCACCCAGCTGTGGGACGCCGTCCTCGCCGCCGGGTTCCAGCCCGCAGGCCTGGGCGCGCGCGACACGTTGCGCCTGGAGGCGGCCCTGCCGCTGCACGGCCACGAACTGGGTCAGGGCATCACCACCCTCCAGGCCGGCCTGGGCTGGGTCGTCAGCTGGGACAAGGGAGACTTCCTCGGCCGAGACGTGCTGGCCAAGGAGAAGGAGGACGGCGTCCGCCGCCGTCTGCGCGCCCTCACCATCGAGGGCCGTCGCCCGCCCCGTGCGGATCAGATCGTGCTGGTCGACGGCGCTGAGGCCGGCGTCATCACCAGCGGCAACTTCAGCCCCACGCTGGAGAAGGGCATCGCCCTGGCGTTCCTGCCGCCGTCGGTGGAGATCGGTGACACCGTCCAGATCGACGTCCGCGGCGAGCCCGTCGACGCCCAGGTCGTCAAGCCCCCGTTCGTGGCCGCCACCCCGGCCCAGCCGCTGTAGCCGAGACCACCTACTCGGCGAACTCCTCCACCGGCGGGCAGCTGCAGACCAGGTTGCGGTCGCCGTAGCCGCCGTCGATGCGGCGGACGGGCGGGAAGTAGCGGTCGCCGCGGCGGACCGTGGGGGAGGGGAACGCCCCCTCCTCACGGGTGTAGGGGTGATCCCACCCAGCCGTGGTCAGGCAGTTGACCGTGTGCGGGGCGTTGGCCAGCGGGTTGTCGTCGACCGGCCACTCGCCGCTGCCCACCTTGGCGATCTCGGCCCGGATGGCGATCATGGCGTCGCAGAAGCGGTCGATCTCGCCCAGGTCCTCGGACTCGGTCGGCTCGATCATCAGCGTGCCGGCCACCGGGAAGCTCATGGTGGGGGCGTGGAACCCGTAGTCGATGAGGCGCTTGGCCACATCGTCCACCGCCACGCCGGTCTCCTTGGTGATGGGGCGCAGGTCCACGATGCACTCGTGGGCCACCAGGCCGCCTCGGCCGGTGTAGAGCACCGGGAAGTGCGGCTGGAGGCGGTGGGCGATGTAGTTGGCGTTGAGGATGGCCACCTGGGTGGCCCGGCGCAGGCCGTCGCCGCCCATCATGCGGACGTACGCCCACGGGATGGGCAGGATGCTGGCCGAGCCCCACGGGGCACCCGAGATGGGCCCGGGACCGGTGGCGGGGCCGGCCTCGGCCACCAGGGGGTGGTTGGGCAGGAAGGGCATCAGGTGCTCGCCCACGGCCACCGGGCCGATGCCGGGGCCGCCACCGCCGTGGGGGATGCAGAACGTCTTGTGGAGGTTGAGGTGGCTGACGTCGGCGCCGAAGCGGCCCGGCCGGGCCAGGCCCACCATCGCGTTGAGGTTGGCACCGTCGAGGTACACCTGACCTCCAGCGTCGTGGACGGCGGCGCAGATGTCGGTGACGGCCTCCTCGAACACGCCGTGCGTGCTCGGGTAGGTGATCATCAGAGCGGCCAGCTGGTCGCCGTGCTCGGCGATCTTGGCCTGCAGATCGCACAGGTCGACGTTGCCGGCGTCGTCGCAGGCCACCACGATGACCCGCATGCCGGCCATCACGGCCGACGCGGCGTTGGTGCCGTGGGCCGACGACGGGATCAGGCACAGGTCGCGCTGGTCGTCGCCGCGGCTGCGGTGGTACTCCCGGATGGCCAGCAGGCCGGCCAGCTCGCCCTGCGATCCGGCGTTGGGCTGCAGGGAGACGGCGGCGTACCCGGTGATCTCCACCAGCCAGTCCTCGAGCTCGCCGATCAGCTGGCGGTAGCCGACCGACTGGTCGAGCGGGGCGAACGGGTGGATCTGGCCGAACTCGGGCCAGGTGATGGACTCCATCTCCGTGGTGGCGTTGAGCTTCATGGTGCACGAGCCCAGCGGGATCATGGAGCGGTCCAGCGCCAGGTCGCGGTCGGCCAGCATGCGGAGGTAGCGCAGCATCGCCGTCTCCGAGCGGTGCTCGTGGAAGACCGGGTGGGTCAAGAACGGCGTGTCGCGCTCGAGGCCGGAGGGGATGGCCGTCGCGGTGGCGAGGTCGAGGGCGTCGAGATCGGCACCGGTCACGCCGAAGGCGCCGAGGACGGCCTCGACGTCGGCCCGCGTGGTGGTCTCGTCGGTGCTGATGCCGACGGTGTCGGCGTCGACGAGGCGCAGGTTGATGCCGCCGTCGAGCGCCGCGGCCACCACGGCCTCGGCCCGGCCGGGGACGCGGGCGGTGACGGTGTCGAAGAAGGCCTCGTGGACCACCTCCACCCCGCCGCCGCGGAGGCCCGCCGCCAGCACGCCGGCGAAGCGGTGGGTGCGCCGGGCGATCTCGGTGAGGCCCTCGGGACCGTGGTACACGGCGTACATCGACGCGGTCACGGCCAGCAGCACCTGGGCGGTGCAGATGTTGGAGGTGGCCTTCTCCCGCCGGATGTGCTGCTCCCGCGTCTGCAGCGCCAGGCGGTAGGCGCGGTCGCCGTCGGCATCGACCGACACGCCCACCAGGCGGCCGGGCATGGAGCGCTGGAGGCCCTCGCGCACGGCCATGTAGCCGGCGTGGGGGCCGCCGAACCCGAGCGGCACGCCGAAGCGCTGGGCCACGCCCACCACCAGGTCGGCGCCCATCTCACCGGGGGAGCGGAGCACCGTGAGCGCCAGCACGTCGGCATCGACCGCGACGATGGCGCCATCGGCGTGGGCGGCGTCGATGACCGGGGTCCAGTCGACGATGCGGCCCGACGAGCCCGGGTACGGCAGCAGGAGGCCGAACGCCTCGGTGTCCGCAGGAAGCCCAGAGGACAGGTCGGCGACCACGACGGGCAGGCCCAGCGGCTCGGCCCGCGTGCGGACGACCTCGATGGTCTGCGGGTGGCAGTCGGCGTCCACCAGGAAGACGGCGTCGGCGCTCTTGCCCTTGGCGGCCCGCTTGGCCAGCGTCATGGCCTCGGCGGCGGCCGTGGCCTCGTCGAGCAGCGAGGCGTTGGCCAGGGCCATGCCGGTGAGGTCCGCGATCATCGTCTGGAAGTTCAGGAGCGCCTCCAGGCGGCCCTGGGAGATCTCCGGCTGGTAGGGCGTGTAGGCCGTGTACCAGGCCGGGCTCTCCAGCACGTTGCGGAGGATGACCGGCGGCGTGATGGTGGCGTGGTAGCCGAGGCCGATCATCGAGGTCACGACCTGGTTGCGGTCGGCCAGCGCTCGGAGGTCCGCCAGCGCCTCGGTCTCGGTGCGGGCTGCCGGCAGGTCGAGGCCCTCGGTGCTGCGGATCGAGGTGGGCAGCGCGGCGTCGACCAGGTCGTCGAGCGAGCCGTAGCCGAGGGCGGCGAGCATCTTGGCCTGCTGCTCGGCACCCGGGCCGAGGTGGCGGGTCTCGAACGGGGCGGCGCCCTCGAGCTGGCGGAGGGTGGGCTGGTCGGTCATCGGAGGTCTCCTCGGTGGCCTTGGGGCCGCGTGCGTCTGACCTCCCCCGCTGTCGGTGGACCTGAGAGCTTCACCCGGCAGGCGGGCTTTCCCCTTCGGTGGGGTGCAGCGCTGCACCCGCTTTCCAGCGTTGCCTGCGTGAGCGGTCCTGGTGCCTGAGAGATTCCGGGGAGGACTTGCTCCTTCGGCGTGCCCCGAGGGGCACTCTCCCGCTCACGTGAAACGGCAGGGCCGAGGTTACCAGTGGGGGACCGGCCCGCACCGGATCGGCTCAGCTCGGCACCGGGCCGCCGCTACGCTCGCGGCGGGACGCGCACATCGCCGTCTGCGGGATCGTGGCACAGGGAGAGGCAGATGATCGGACGTACGAAGCTGGTGGCCGTCGGGCTGGCGTTCGGCCTCGTGTTCGCCGGTGCGGCGTGCAGCACCAGCGACGCCGCCGAGAAGCTCACCGAGAAGGCCATCGAGAACCAGAGCGGAGGCGATGTCGACATCGACTCCGAGGACGGGACCGTCAAGTACACCGACGAGAACGGCAACGAGACCGAGATGAACGTCGACGGCAGCGGGGCCAGCCTGCCCGAGGACTGGCCGGCCGATCTGGCCCCGCCGGACTCGGTGACCCTGATCTCCACCGGCACCACCACGGTCGACGGCGTGAAGACCATGACGGTGCTCGGCGAGGCCGATGCATCGGTCGCCGACCTCGGCGAGGGCGTCAAGACCCAGATCACCGACGCCGGGTTCGACATCACCCAGGACACCACCAGCGAGGTGACCGGCGGCGGGTATGTCGGCCTCACCGCCACCAAGGGCGATCAGGAGCTCACCGTGGCCATCGCGTCGGGGTCCACCGACGATTCGAAGGCGACCGTCACGATGACGCTCGCCGACAAGAGCTGAACTAGTCGACCGGCTCGGTGGAGCCGAACGCTCCCGGCTCCGCCTCGGCGATCCAGTCGAACAGCGGCTGGGCCTGGAACCAGCCCTGCACGTGGCCACCGTTCTCCTCGCGGGTGGCGGCTGCCACGCCGGCGTCCACCAGCACCGGCTCGCCCGCCGCGCGTGCCGTGAGCTCCACCTCGCAGGTGCGCTCCATGGTGACGTACCAGAAGACCGCCTCCTCGACCGACTGGCCGACGGTGAGCAGGCCGTGGTTGCGCAGGATGGTGGCCTTGGCGCCCCCCAGGGCGTGAGCCAGGCGCTTGCCCTCCTCGGGGTCGTTGACGGTGCCCGTGTAGTCGTCGAAGAGGGTGTGGTCCTCGAAGAACACCAGGCTGTCCTGGGTGATGGGGGAGAGGGTCCGACCGAGGGTGGAGAACGCCCGCCCGAACTTGGAGTGGCTGTGCGCTGCGGCCACCACGTCGGGACGGGCCTCGTGCACCGACGAGTGGATGGCGAAGGCGGCCCGGTTCACCGGCCAATTGCCCTCGACGACCTCGCCCCGGTGGTTCACCAGGAGCAGGTCGTCGACGGTGATCTGCTTGAAGCTCATCCCGAAGGGGTTCACCCAGAAGAGATCCGGGTCACCCGGGTCCCGGGCGGTGATGTGCCCGGCGACGCCCTCGTCGAACCCGAAGCGCCCGAAGATGCGGAACGACAGCGCCAGCCGCTGCTTGCGCCAGAGGCGCTCGTGCTCGGTGTCTCGCTCGGCGAAGGGGTTCCGGGGAAGGCGTGCGCTGACCATGCGCCCGATCCTACGACCGGGCGCACAGCCTGCGTTCAGCCGAGGATCCGGGTCACGTACCCGGAGGCGGAGATCAGGCTGGCCAGGACCGCCGCGTTGCCGCCGGTGCCCCGTGCCGTCACCAGATCGTCCACCAGCGCCTGCGACGGCGCCCGACCGTTCATGCCCCGGGCGTACTCGATGACCGTCACCAGGTCGTCGGTCTTCCGCTTGTACTCGCTGGACTCCGAGAACTGCAGGACCACCTGGCCCCGGTTCCAGGTCTTCGACTGGAGGCGGCGCAGGTAGAAGTCCCGCCCGCTGGGATCCGGGTCCCGGTCGAAGACGTTGTTGTAGACGGCGTCGATGAACGCGGCGTCCGTCAGCGAGCCGTAGCGGCGCTTGAACTCCGACGACACCGCGAACTGCTGCGAGATCGACGACAGGGTGTAGCCGTTCCGGCGCCGGTTGGCCCAGAAGTCCAGGCCGCTCGGGTCGGGCGACCGCAGGAAGTAGGCGCGGTACAGGCGGATCGACGGTCCGTAGGCCCCGTCGAACCAGGTGCCCGCCCGCAGGCGGTCGATCAGGGCGTCGGGCGTCTCCGTCCCGTCGGCCAGCTTGGCGGCGTCGGCGGCGGCCGCGGCATCATCCGGCACGGTGCCGGTGAAGTCCGCGTGCTGGCGCTTCACGAAGTCCACCAGGGTGGCGAACGGCGCGATGGTGGCCGGGCTGGCGGGGGAGAGGCTGCTCGGGCCCACGCCGTTGGTGGCCTCGACGCGGTAGCGGACGATGCTGCCCCCAGGGGGCGCAGGGACGTCGGCCGTGCGGGCCGTGGTCACCACCGGGGTGCCGGCCACGCCGTCACCCGGTCCCACGTAGGGGATCAGCCGATAGCTGGTCACCGCGCTGCCGCGGTCATCGGGGGCCGGCCAGCTGACGGTGAAGCCCGTCGCGGTGGGGACCGCCGCTGGGCCGCTGGCGAACGAGGGCACGTCGGCGCCGACCACGTCGACGGGGACGATGGTGCTGGCGCTCAGGTTGCCGTTCACATCGAGGGACCGGACCTCCACGTAGGAGGTGCCGAGCGTGGTGATGGCACGATCCGGGGCCACGCCCAGCGACGGGCTCCACGGCGTGACGGTGCCGTCGGGGTTGTGCACCCGGACCTCCTGGCCCCGGAGCCCGCCCGCATCCGAGCCGCTGAAGCGGACGGTCGCGCTGAAGCGGTGGAGCCCGTCGGGGCGGGCGCTCGGGAGGACCGTCGCCCCCGCGGTGGGCATCGTGGTGTCGGCCCAGTCCCGGCCGGCGATGGTGGCCGCGTCGGCGATCTTCCCCTGGCCCTGCTTGGACGGGTGGAAGTGGTCGCCGCACCCGCCGCCGACCAGGCCGGGGATCGGGCAGAAGCTGGCGGTGTTGCGACTGATGTCGAGGTCGGTGAACGCCCACTGGGCCTGCGGGAGCAGCGCACCGTCGGGCGGGGTGACCCGGTTCGAGGTCAGGTCGAAGAGCCGGTTGCCATCGAACCGGCAGCGCAGCACCTTGTTGCACTCCTCGGCCAGGACGGCGTTGTACTCCTTGTTCCGGGCCCGCACGTCGAGGCGGCGCTGGCGGTCGGCCGCCGAGTAGCTGTCGGGGTTCGTCAGCAGCGACTGGCACGGGAACTTGACGCCGAGGCCGGTGAGCCCGTCCCAGTAGAAGCGGGCGCCGTTGATGCCCGAGGCCTGACCGCTCTCGGGCTCCGGGTGGTACGTGCTGTTCTGGGGCGCGCCCCGGATGTACCAGAGGTTGTAGATGTCCGGGACGCTCATCACCTGGATCAGGGCGTTCGGCGCCCGGTTGGCCACGGCGGTCAGCCCGGCCTTGAACTGGCTCCGGTACGTGGCCACCGAGGTCATGTCGGCGACGGTGTCCTTGCAGAGGTCGTTGCCGCCGAACTCCACCAGCACCAGGCCGGTGTCGGTGGGCATGACCGACACGTCGCCGCTCCCGCCGCTCTTGCCGTTCTGGATCTGCGGGGCGAAATCAGACATCCGGTCGCCGTTGGCGGACAGGTTGAACCGCTTGGTCGTCGGCACCCCGAGGCGCCCGGCCACGCTGCTCACGTCGGTGCCGGTCGCCCAGCTGTTCTTCGGCGTCTCCTGAGCCAGCGCTCCCGTGCCCGTGGACTGGGTGATCGAGTCACCGACCGCCGCCACGATGGTCGGCTTGCCGGGCACCGCCGCCGTCGGGGTGGGTGGCGCCACCGAGGTGCTGGCCCCCGGCTCCTGGGTGGGGCGGGCACCGGCGGTCCCGCCGATCCCGCTCTGTCCGACCACCGCCACCGCGGTCAGCACCAGTCCGATGCCGATCCGGCGCGCCTTGGAGTCCCTCCGCTGCACTGCGTCCCCCTGTCTCGGCCGTGGGTCCCCCCGGACCCGGCCGCCGGCGGATCGTACCGCGCGGCCTCGGTCGCCGGGACCGAAGCTCTGCACCGGGCGATCTCCGTCGAACGTGGTTTCGTCACCTGACGAAACCACGGATGGAGGGTGAGAGCCGGGCGGGGAGGGCCGTGCTCGATCGGCACGCCCCCGCAGATCCACCTGATCGCTGCGGGACCGCGCTGGCGCGCGACGACCGGTGCGCGCGGATCGCCGACGACCGGGACGGACCCGGACGGGCGATCCCCACCGATGGTGCAGGAGCATCCCCGTCAGAGCCGCCCGCCGTAGGTAGTTTCATCACGTGACGAAACCATCCATGGGTGAGCGGTGCCGGTGGTGCGGTCGGGTGCTGCCCGAACGGACCGGGACCGGGCGACCACGCCGGTACTGCCGGCCCGGATGCCGCCAGCAGGCCCACATGGCCCGGAAGTTCGCGGCCGCCCACGGCCTCGGTGACGACGACGTGATCGTCGACCGGATCCAGCTCGAGGAGCTGCAGGACGCGATCTACTGCCTGCAGGCGGCCATCGAGGACGTCGACAACGACCTGAAGGGCAAGCCGTCCGCCGCCGAGGTGCGGACCGCCATCGGCTGGCTGCTGGACAACGCCCGCCCCGTGGCCACCGCACGGATCGAGCCCCGTGCCGATGCCCGGACCTGATCCTTACTCGACATAACGTAGATTATCGGCACGTCCGTCATCTCAGGGCAGCGTGAACGGGCCGGATTCGGGCACCGCGATCCCCAGCTCCGCGCGCAGCGCCGCCAGGTCCTGATCGGCCAGCGCGACGTGGTCCAGGCCCTGGATGTCCTGAGCGGTGCGGGAGCCTCGGAGCACGGCGTCAGCGAAGAGCTCGGTGGCGCCCGGCCGGTCCAGCACCGCCACCTTCGGCTCGATGTCCGGGAACGGGAGCAGCCCGACCTCGTCGAGCAGCAGCGACGCCAGCAGGCCCGACGCATGGGCCCCGCCGCCGGTGGCCGACACCAGGAAGGCCTGCAGGGCCAGCTCCCCCTCCGGCACCGCCTCGTACCCGGCGATCACGTGGGCGAAGTCGTGGCCCACCAGGGAGAGGTGGTCGGCTTCGTAGGTGAAGCCGTGACGGGACGTGAACTCGTGGAACGCCCAGCCGAGCGTGCCCGGGGCACACTCCCCCAGGCCCGCCAGCTGGTCGATCACCGCCGCCCCCTGCTCCTCGATCCCGGGAGAGCCGACCGGTACGGACCTCGTCCGCGCCCAGTCGGCCACGACCCGGTCGCGCTCGCCGGCCACGGCATCGCGCACCAGGAGCTGCTCGGGTCCCGCGAACCCGAGCGCATCGAGGTAGCCGTCGACCCGATCGACCAGCGTGGTGCTCGCCGGGTGCCTCATCATCTCCAGGGTGACGAGACCCTCACCCACCAGCCGCCGCAGATCCGGGTCGGTGATCGCCGTGGCGGCGTCGAAGGGCTCCAGCCCGTCGAGGTCGGCGCCCTCGATCCCGAGCAGGTGGGTGCCGACCACGTCCAGGAGCGCTTCCTGCTCCGAGGTCGGTCCGCCGTCGACCGCCGTGGCGCTCCACAGCGTGGCGAGGACCGCCTGTCGGACATCTCGATCCAGGTGGTGCACGGTGGTCCCTCCCGATCCAGGCCGTGTCGGCGACACCGTAGACCGCAAGGGAGACGGCGGGTGGGGCTCGTGCCCGTCCGCACGGGTGGGTCGAGGGGTACGGTCGCCGGCATGGCCAACGAGAACATGCGGGAGTTCTGGACCTCGGGCGCCACCGGGTGGGTGGCGCACCGGGACCTGTTCGATGCGGAGCTCGCCCCGTTCGGTGACGCCGTCCTGGCGGCGGCCTCCCCCGGCCCCGGCGACCGGGTCCTCGACGTCGGGTGCGGCACCGGGGTGCTCGTCGCCCGGTCCCTCGCCGCCGGCGCCGTCCCGGTGGGTGTCGACATCTCCCCGACCATGATCGACGGGGCCACCGCCGCCGTCCCGGGCGGCCGGTTCCTGCTGGCCGACGCCCAGACCGACGACCTCGTCGACCACGGGCCGTTCGACGTGGTGATCTCCCGCTTCGGCGTGATGTTCTTCGACGACCCGACAGCCGCCTTCGCCAACATCCGCTCCGCCACCGTCCCCGGCGCCCGCCTGGCGTTCGCCTGCTGGCGGGGCGAGGACGAGAACGCCATGTTCACCCTGGGCACCAGCGTCCTGCTCGACCGCATGGATCCCCCGCTGGGTCCCCGCCCACCGGGACCGGGGCCGATGGCGTTCGCCGACCCCGACCTCGTGCGATCCGTGCTCGACGGCGCCGGCTGGACGGAGATCGCCATCGAACGGTTCGACGCCACCTGTGCCTACGGCCGAGACGGCAGCGACGGGGTCGAGGAGCGGCTCACCATGCTCCTGAACACCGGAGCAGGCCGCGCGGCGCGGGACAACCTCGAGGCCCGGTCCGGGCCCGACGGCTGGGCCGCTCTCCTCGACGAGGTGCGCGACGAGCTGCGGCGGAACCTGGTCGACGGGGAGGTCCGGTTCACCGGCGCCACGTGGCTGGTCACCGCCCGCAACCCGGGCTGACCGGCGCGTCCGGAATCCGGCCGCCGGGGTGCGCGTGCGCAGCGAGTAAGTTGGCGCCCCTATGTCTCGCAGGATCGACATCGAGCTCACCAGCGACCGGGGCGACGGCACCTGGTCGTGGCGCGCCGCCGGAGCCAAGCAGCCCAAGGGCGTGCTCGACGCGGGGCTGCTCCCCGACGGAGCGGCGGTGGGCCAGGAGCTCCGGGCCGACATCGAGTTCTCGCTCGACGGCAACGAGGTCGTCGCCGTCCTGCCGCCCAAGGCCAAGAACCGCTCCTCGGTCGAGACCCTGGAGCTGATCTCCCGTCCCGTCAAGGACGACGAACTGGTCACCTCCAAGCTGGCCGGCAAGGGCGGGCGCGATCGTGGCGATCGCGGGGACCGAGGCGATCGTCGTGACCGGGGCCCGCGCCGCGACGGCGACCGCAAGCCCCGTGGCGAGGGCCGGGGCCGAGACGGCGACCGCCGGGGCCGCGGCGATGGCGACCGGCGCCCCCGTGGCGACGGCGACCGAGGCCCGCGCCCCGACCGTCCCCGCCGCGAGCGGCCCGCTCCCCCGCCCAAGCCCAAGGCCAAGCGGCTCCGGGCCGGTCGCACCCACCGCAAGGCCGCGCTCGAGGCGCTGCCCGCCGCCGAGCAGGTCATCGCCGAACAGGTGCTCAACGGCGGCATCCCTGCCGTCCGCCAGGCCATCGAGAAGCAGAACGAGCAGGCCAAGGCGGCCGGCGGCCACGAGGTGGCGGCTCAGCCGCTCATCGCCATCGCCGAGCGGCTCCTACCGGACCTCAAGGCCGCCGAGTGGCGCGACAAGGCCGAAGCCGCCCTGGCCGACCTCGCCGAGCTGGACCTGCGCGACCTCCGCTCCGTGGTGGTCGCCGCCGACAGCGGCGCCAAGGACGAGGAGTCGCGGGAGCTGGCCAGCCAGCTGCGCGACGGGCTCACCGCCCGCCTCGACAGCGAGCAGGCCGCCTGGATCAGCGAGCTGCAGGAGACCCTCGCCGAAGGCCGGGTGGTCCGAGCGCTGCGCCTGAGCTCCCGCCCGCCCAAGGCCGGCGCCCCGCTGCCCGCCGAGGTGGCCACCAAGCTGGCCGAGGCGGCATCGGCGGCGCTCACGTCGGACACCATGCCCGACCGCTGGGCCACGGTGCTCGACGCCCTGTCGTTCTCCCCCGTCCGCCTCACGGTGGCGCCGGCGTCCAAGCCGGCCGAGCCGTCCGAGGAGCTCGTCGGGGTCATCACCCGCATGGCCGACCGGGTCCCGAAGGTGGCCGAGGCGTTCGGCATCGATCCAGCCTCCGCGCCGCCCCGCAAGGGCCGCGGCCGCGGTGGCGCCGGTGGCCCCAAGGGCGGCGGCAAGGGCCGTCCCTCGCGTCCGCCCAAGCCGCCGAAGCCCGAGGCTGCAGCACCGGCGCCCCAGGCCGAGGCTCCCGCCGCAGAGGCACCCGCTGCGGAGGCCCCCGCCGAGCCGACGGCGACGTCGGCCGAGCAGCTGGCTGCAGAGGCCCCTGCGGAGACCACCGCACCCGCCGATTCCCCGGTTCCGGCCGAGGTCGTCGAGGCGGCCGAACAGGAGGCCGCGGTGGCAGCCGTCGACACGCCCGTGGCCGACGAGGCCACGGCGGCGGCGGAGCCGGCACCCGAGCCCGGTCCGGACGCCCCGGCCGAGGTGGTCGAGGTGCCCCAGGAGGTCACCACGGCCGATACGGAGCCCAGCTCCGAAGGCTGACGCCGTCAGGCCCCGTCGTCTCGGGGCACCACCACCGAGGCCCGGGTCGCCCGGCCGCGGAACTCACCCGTGCGAGGGTCCTCGTCCCAGCGCGCCCCGCACTCGGCGCACTGGCACGAGTCGAGGTGCACGGAGCCGAGGTACATGCGGGCCACGGTCCCGCTCTGGCAGTACGGACAGGCGACGGGGCGACCGGTGGCTGGCATCGACGCCACCGTACCCGGCGCGCACCACCAACCTGACTGACCGGTCAAGTTTGGGTAACGTCGCCGCCATGACCGTCGACTACGAACTGAACGGCCACATCGCCGTCATCACCATCAACCGCCCCGACGCCCGCAACGCCGTCAACACCGACGTCGCCCAGGGCATCGAGGCGGCCATCGACAAGCTCGAGGAAGATCCCGACGCCTGGGTCGGCATCCTCACCGGCGCCCAGACGGCCAAGGGCTGGATCTTCAGCGCCGGCGCCGACCTCAAGCAGATGTCGGTCGATCCGGGCGGCATGTCGACGGCCAAGGGCGGCTTCGCCGGGCTCGTGCAGCGGGAGCGCACCAAGCCGCTGATCGCCGCCGTCGACGGCCCGGCCCTGGCCGGCGGCACCGAGATCGTGCTGGCCTGCGACCTGGTCGTGGCCTCGGAGACGGCCGTGTTCGGCGTGCCGGAGGTGAAGCGCAACCTCGTCGCCGCCGGCGGCGCCCTCTTCCGCCTCCCCCGCAAGATCCCCCGCAACATCGCGATGGAGCTCATCCTCACCGGCCGGCTGGACTTCTCGGCCACCGACGCCCACCGCTACGGCCTGGTCAACCACCTCAGCCCCGAGGGCGGGGCGCTGGCCCGGGCCACCGAGCTGGCCGAGCAGATCTGCGAGGCCGCTCCCCTGGCCGTCGTCGAGAGCCGCACCATCGCCCTCGAGACCGTCGACGCCGACGACGAGATCGGCTGGAAGCGCTCGGGCGAGGGCATCATGAAGATGTTCACCACCGAGGACTTCAGCGAGGGCCTCAACGCCTTCATCGAGAAGCGCGCCCCGGAGTGGAAGAACAAGTAGTCCTCCCCTCCCCCGCCATCACGTGATGGTGGCGATCACCCCGTGGTCGTGGAGGAACTCGGCCAGGCCGGGTGCCAGTCGGAGCTCGGCGACGTCGCCCAGGGGAACCCATCGGGCCTCTGCGGCGTCGTCGCCGGCCACCGGCTCCACGGCCTCCATCAGGGTGACCAGGTAACCGAGGATCACCTGGTGGGGTCCGCCCTCGTCATCGAGGAGCTCCAGGACCCCGACGAGGTTGCCGCAGACCCCCTCGATGCCGGTCTCCTCGACGAGCTCGCGGACCACGGCCTCAGCGAGCATCTCGCCGGCCTGGACGCGCCCGCCGGGGACCGCCCAGTCGCCCTGGGCCCGGCCGCGGCCCCGGCGCACCAGGAGCAGGCGCTCGTCGTCGATGACGATGGCGCTCACGCACAGCTCAGGAGCCTCCATCGTCGCCTCCCGGTACGGGCGGCACCTGCGGCACCTCGGTGGCCCGCAGCGAGCGGTGCACCACGATGGCCCGCGCCTTCAGGCCGAACGTCTCGAAGAAGTTCTTGGTCTCCCGGTCCCCCGGGAGCGCCAGCGCATCGATCCCGATGGCCCCGGCCTCCTGGGCGTGGGCGACCAGCAGGTCCATCATCGCCTCGCCCAGCCCCACGCCGCGGGCCCCGGGGTCGACGTAGAGGTCCGACACCTCGGCCAAGACGGAGCCGTCGGTGAGGGTCTCGAGCCGGCTCACGCCGTAGCCCACCACCGTCCCGTCGATGGTGCCCACCACGGTGAGCCCCAGGGCGACGTCCCGGTCGATGTCGGCGGCGACGCCCTCGTCGATCGGCTCCACCCGGGCGTCCTGCAGCTGCCACACCGGGCCGCCCCGCAGCAGGCCCAGCTCCCCGACCGCCGTGCGCGCCAGGTCGGTGACGGCCGGTGCGTCGCTCGGGAGGGCGGGCCGGGCTGCCTCCACGGGCTATTCGGCGCCGAGCTGCGAGATCTTGCCGAGGATGGTCTTGCGACCGCGGTGACCCAGCTCGTAGGCCTCCACCGCAGCCAGCTCGGCAGCGGAGAGGCCCGCCAGCCGTGGGATGACCTGGGAGGCGGCCAGGCTGTCGTAGTCGGCGATGGGCAGGTCGGCGGCGGCCTCGCTGGAGCGGGGCGCGGCCGGCGCCGGAACCGGATCGGCAGCGGGGGCCGGCTCGGGAGCCGCCGGCTCGTCGTCGGTTCCCACCAGGCCGGACTCGGCGAGGATGGAGCCGGCCTGGGCCTGCACCTTCGACAGCTTCTGGTTGGCGGTGGTCTGGCCGTGGGCGACGGCGAACTTGCCGACCACCTTGGCCATGTTCACCTGCTGACGACCCCGCTCCACGAACGTGGGGAGCAGCTTCCGCGCCTCGAGCGCGAACCCGATGGGGGCCAGGACCGCCAGCTCGACCGCGTGCTCGATGGGGTTCTTCTCGTCGTCGCTCACCCAGCCATGTTGGTGCATCTGCTGGGTGCGGCCGAAATCTCCCGGTCCGGGCCCGGAGGCCGGAGAACCGAGGTCAGACCAGGCCGAGCTGGCGCTTGACCGGGCAGTCCTCGCCGTCGAGCCCACCGGGGCAGTCGGTGCGCTTGGCGCTGAACTGGCTGCGGCGGACCAGGAGGAAGCACTCGTTGCAGGAGAACTCCTCGGCGGCACGGGGCGCCACGCGGTCGCCGCCGTCGGTGCGGTCGTCGACCGGCGCCTCTTCGTCCTCGTCCTCGTCGTCGTCATCGCCGGCGGCGATGCGGTCCTTCAGGATGGTGTCGAGGTCCTCTTCGACGTCGTCGGGGTCGACGTCGTCGTCGTCATCGTCCTCGTCGTCGCCGGCGCGGCCCTTCGCCGGAGCTGGCGGGGCCTCTTCCTCTTCGTCCTCGTCGTCCTCGTCGCCGACCGAGGCCACGAGCTCCTCGTCGGGCACCTCGTCGTCGTCGAGGTCCTCGTCGAGTTCCTCATCGTCGAGGTCGTCGCCGTCGATGAGATCGTCGTCTTCGACGTCCATCTCGTCGTCGATCAGCTCGTCGTCTGCCATGTCTTCCTTCGTCTGCCCGGTTCAGGGTGAGTGGTGGGCGGCACCGGTCGTGCGATGCCGCGGGCGGATACTACGCGCGAGTGGACGCGTTGCCGCATCCTGGACGGATCACCGGCCTTCGCGCCGGGCCTCGGCCCGTCGTTCGGACTCCAGGCGCTCCAGGCTGGGCTCGGGCGAATGGTCCACGTAGCGCATCATCTCGGCCACGGCGTGGTGCCCGGCCTCGTCGGCGATGAGCCGGTGCATGTCCTGGGCCACCTCCCGGTAGGCGGGGTGGCCCTGGGGCCCGCTGCGCAGCTCGAGGAGGTGCATGGCCTCCCGTGCGTTCATCTGCATCGTGAAGCGGACCTTGTAGGCGAGGCAGACCGCATAGGACGCCTCCGCCGGGAAGCGGGTGGCCAGGAGCTCGTACAGCGACGCGGAGCGCTCCATGGCCCGGTCGAACGCCTCGGCCTCGCCGGCGAGATCCACGGCCTCGGGGCGGGTGTAACCGTGGAGGGGGGTGAGCGGCTGCCACTCGATGGTGAGCATCCGGTGGCGCTGGAGGTCCCGGAAGGCGCCGTAGTCGGCCAGGACGTCGAAGCGGTAGTCGATGCGCTCCAGCGCCCGACCGGGACGGTGGCGGCGGTTGGCCCGCTCCCCCACGTAGGCCTTGACGACGGCCAGGCGGTCCTCGGCGGACATGGCCCGCACCCGGTCCTCGATCTGTCGCTCGGGGACGTGGGCGTGGGCGTAGAGCATCGCCGTGACCATCTTGACCTCGGCGTCGGGGTCGAAGTCCACCAGCGTGGTGCGGGGCGCGTCGGCGATGTCGTCGACAGACGGGAAGAACCGCTCGGCCAGGTCGTCCATGGCCTCCCGGTTCCGGCCCAGGTAGTCGCTCCAGGCCACGCCCCGGTCGGCCAGGTCGACGCGCTTCAGGAACGACGGGATCACCTTGCGGAGCTCGCCCAGCATGAGGTCGGCGTAGGTCCGGGCCTCGGGCAGCGGATGGGCCCGCATGCGCAGGAGCAGGGCCTCGTAGGCCTGTCCGGTGCCGTAGATGCCCACGTTGGACAGCGACGCCGCCGGCAGGATGCCGCGGAGGGCGTCGAACGCCTTGGCCCGCACCGCCTGCCGGTAGACGAAGTCCGAGTCGTTCTCGTCCTTCGGGAACGACTCCTTGAAGAAGTCGGTCATCCGGGGCAGCAGCTCGGCGTAGGTGTCGAACATGCGGTCCATCTCACCGACGAACCGGGTGCCGAGCGGTGAGCTCAAGATCCCCGGGTCCCGGTAGAACCGGTAGCGGCCCCCGATGCGGGCGTCGTAGGCGATGTAGCGGGTGGACTGCTCCAGGTACGACATGAGCCGACCCCACTCGAGCACCTTGGTGAGCAGGTTCGACGCCTGCTCGCAGGCCAGGTGCACGCCGCCCAGCTGGGCCACGGAGTCGTCGCCGTACTCGAAGAAGACCCGGTCGTAGAGCTCCTCGGCCCGGCGCAGGCCGACCGTGGCGTCGATGGTCTGGTCGCCCGAGATGTCCAGCTCGCCCACGAACTCGTCGAGGAACAGGCGGCGCAGGCTCTTCGACGAGCGGGAGTAGCGGGCGAACAGGGCGCCCTTCGTGAAGTACCGACGCAGCACATCGGCTTCGGATTCGCTGAACTCCTCAGCCACGTAGACCGTCACAGGCGGTGACCCTAGAGCGTCCGAGGGCGCGGATCGGGGACTCGACGAAGCGTCTCTGCTCAGGCCTCGGGACCAGCGCCGATGGTGGCGGAGCCGGTGGCACGCCCCTCGGCACGGGCCGCGGCGAAGGCCTCGGTCGTCGCCGCCATCGCCTCGGGCCGGGCCCAGAGGTCGGCCACGGTGGCCGCCATGGCCCGGGCCCCGTCCAGCACGGCCCGGTCGCCGTCGTCGCTGCGGGCGTAGCGCACGAAGTCCGCCGTGTGGATGGCCACCGTGGGGGGCGACACCGCGATCATCGGGTGGATCGACGGCACGATGTGGCTGATGTTGCCCATGTCGGTGCTGCCGATGACCGCGTCGAGCGACACCGGATCGGTGATGGTCCGGCCGGTCCGCTCGATGTTGGTCCGGTACAGGTCGATCATCGGCTCGTTGTCCACCATGTCGGCGTAGGCCGGGTCCAGCCAGACGTGCTCCATGGTGCAGCCGGCGGCGTCGGCCCCGGCCTGGAGGCACGCCAGCACCCGGGCCTTGAGCTTGTGCAGCCCCCGCACCGTGGGCGACCGCACGTACCAGTTGGCCGCGGCGCGGGCCGGCACCACGTTGGGAGCCTCGCCGGCCTCGGTGAAGATGCCGTGGATGCGCTCGTCGGGGCGGATGTGCTGGCGGAGGGCGGCCACGTTCACGTAGCCGAGCACGGCGGCGTCGAGGGCGTTGCGACCGGCCTGCGGGGCCGCCGCGGCGTGGGCGGCCCGCCCGTGGTACGTGACCTCGAGCTGCTGGATGGCGATGGCGCCGAAGCGGGTGAGGTCCAGCCCGGCCGGGTGCACCATGAGGGCCGCGTCGACCTGCTCGAACGCGCCGCGCTCGGCCAGCACCACCTTGCCGCCACCGCCCTCCTCGGCGGGGGTCCCCAGGATGACCACGGTGCCGCCGAGCTCCTCGGCCACCGCGGCGGCGGCGATCCCGGCGCCGATCCCGGCCGTGCCGATGATGTTGTGGCCGCAGGCGTGACCGATGCCGGGCAGGGCGTCGTACTCGCAGAGCACGGCGATGCGCGGCCCCCCGGTGCCGACGACGGACTCGAACGCGGTGGGCACCCCGTAGGCGCTGCGGGTCACCGGCAGCCCGACGTCTTCGAGCACCGAGGCCAGCACCCCGTGGGCGTGGTGCTCCTCGAAGCCCAGCTCGGGGTGCTCGTGGATGCGGTGGGAGGCGTCCAGCAGCACGTCAGCGTGCTCGGCCACCACGGCGTCGATGCGGTCCTTGGCTGCGGCGAGGTCGACCATGGCCGCAGGCTACGTCACTCGTGGTGCAACACGACCTTGCCCACCTGGCCCCCGCCGGCCAGGTGCTCGAGGGCACGCGGGTACTCGGCCACGCCGACCTCTAGGTCCACGGCGACGGGCAGGCCCTGGTCGACCAGGGTGGTGACCCGCTCGAACTCGCCGTAGCCGCCCATGGTCGAGCCGATGATCTCGTGCTGCTTGAAGAACAGCCTCGGCAGGTTGACCTCCACGACCGGACCCGACGTGCCGCCGCACACGACGAGGCGACCACCGGGCAGCAGCGCCCGGATCGACCGGTCCCACGTGGCCGGGCCGACGCTCTCGACCACGACCTCGCACCGCACCGGCCAGTCCTCGTCGGACGGGAACGCTCCGTCGGCGCCCGCCTCGACGGCGCGGCGGCACGTCTCCGGATCCCGGGAGGTGCCGTACACGGTGGCGCCCATGGCCTTGGCCAGCGCCAGCGCCGCCATCGACACGCCGCCGCCGATCCCGACGATCAGCACGGACTCCCCCGCCACCAGCCGGGCCCGGCGCAGCATCCGGTAGGCGGTGAGCGTGGCCAGCGGGTAGGCGGCGCACTCGGCCCAGGAGCGGTCGGCGGGCTTGGGCACCACGTTGCGGGCCGGCACCGTGAGCAGCTCGGCGTGCCCACCCCACCGCTGCTCGCCCACGATCTGGAAGCCCGGGTACATCGGGGCGTCATCGCCGTGGGCGACGACCATGTCCAGCGGGGAGACCGCCGGGTTCACCACCACCTCGTCGCCGACGGCCACCCCGGTGACGTGGGAGCCGACCGCCTCGATGACCCCGGCCACATCGCAACCCGGCACGTGCGGGAGGTGGGGCCGGGGCTTGCCCTTGGTGACCCACAGGTCCATGTGGTTCAGCGCGCTGGCGACGGGCCGCACCCGGACGTCGTCGGGGCCGACCGCCGGATCCGGGATCTCGCCGTAGCGGTAGCTGCCCGGGGACTCGTCGAGGATCCATGCCTGCATGGTCGGGACGGTACCGCCCGACCCATCCCCGCCCCCACCCGAGGGCGGGTTCAGACCACGCAGGTCAGCGCGTCGGGTTCGGTGCGGACGCTCAGGCTCCGGGCGGTGCCGACGCGCTCGCCGTCGAGCCAGATCGGCGTCGGCCGGTCGAAGGCGACCTGCAGCGCGGCCACCCGGGAGACCGCGATGGCCGGGTGCGGCACGTGGGTGCCGGTGGCGAGGCGCTTGCGCACCTTCAGGCGGTCGTCGAACCCGGGGTCGCCGTCGAGCACGTCGAGCATCCCGTCGTTCGGGTGCCCCTTCGGCGCCACGTCCCACGCCCCGATCCACTGGGCGTTCATCACGGCCACGACCCGTCCCCGCCACCAGCTGCGACGGGCCACCAGGTGGGCCACGAACCAGTGCTGGCGGCCGTCGATCAGGACCGAGCCGAGGTCGACCGGCAGGGTCATCGCCTCGGCGGAGCGCAGGCGCGCCTCGTCGCCGCGACCTCCCACCGTCCGGCAGAGGTCCCCGGCCAGCAGCCCGAGCGGCGGTACCGCGGTGCCGGCCCGCCGGTGCTGCTCGGCGAGCCGCCGCGCCTCCGCGTCGGATCGCACGAGGACGCCATCGTCCGGGAGGCTCCCCGGCTGTCCCCACGGCTGGT
>CALANQ010000488.1 GCA_937926025.1 uncultured Acidimicrobiales bacterium | reverse complement strand
CTGTACTTCGACCTCGCCGACGACCCCCACCAGGTCGTGAACCGCGCCGACGATCCCGCGGTGCTGCCGGCGATGGCCGAGGCCCAGTCCAAGCTCCTCACCTGGCGCATGCGCCACGACGACCGCACCCTCACCGGCCACAAGGTCACCGCGGAGCGCGGCCTGGTCGTCCGCCGCGACCCCCGCCGCTGACCCGCGCACCCGGCTCGACGGTCCGGTGGGGTGACAAAGGGTCGAACGGCCCACACCCTCGGGGGTGAACGGACTCAAGCGCGGCGGTGAACAGGTCGATCCGGGGGGATGGCTGACTTCACCCGTGCCGATGTGGTGCACCTGCTGCGCCGGGCCGGGTTCGGCGGCAAGCCGGCGGAGATCGACGCCCTGGTCGCGCTGCCGTCGTGGGCTGCCGTGGTGGACCGGGTGCTCGACACCAGCGCCACCCCGGCCGACACGATCCCGGCCGCGGTCGACGACGACGTGGACCGCTACTACCCGCCGTGGGTGGCCGCCGTGCAGTACTGGCTGGACCGCATGGCCACCACGCCCACGCCGATCGTCGAGAAGATGGCCCTGTTCTGGCACGGGAACCTGGCGTCGTCCACCGACGCGGCGCTGCCCCGCCACCTGTTCCGCCAGATCAAGACCTACCGGTCGCTCGGCCTCGGCGACGTCCACGACCTCCTCCAGGCCATGGCCATCGACCCGGCGATGCTCCAGTACCTCAACAACGCCAGCAACGTCGCCGCCGAGCCCAACGAGAACTTCGCCCGCGAGCTCATGGAGCTGTTCACGCTGGGCAACGGGGCCTTCACCGAGCAGGACGTCATCGAGATGGCCCGGGCCTGGACCGGGTACAACTACGACCGCGACGGCGAGCAGTTCATCTACCGGGCCAACAAGCACGACACCGGGTCCAAGACCATCTTCGGGATCACCCGGAACTGGACCGGGCCCGAAGCGCTGACGGAGATCGTCCGGGGGTCGCGCCAGGCCACCTGCGCCCGGTTCCTGGCCACGAAGATCTGGTCGTTCTTCGCCTACCCGGGGCCGTCGTCGACCATCGTCGACGCCCTCGCCGCCGCGTTCACCTCGTCGGGCATGAACGTGAAGGCGCTGCTCCGGGCCGTGTTCCTGCGCCCCGAGTTCCGGCTGGCCACCACCCGCACGGCGCTGGTCCGCAGCCCGATCGAGTACTTCGTGGCCACCATGCGAGCCGTCGGCATGGACGCGGCCACGCTCCACCCCGAATGGTGGCTGGAGCCGATGGGCCAGGCCCCGTACCAGCCGCCCAACGTGTCGGGCTGGAAGCAGAACGCCGCCTGGATCTCCACGTCGGCCCAGTGGGCGAAGGGGTCGTTCGCCGGGTGGGTCCGGTGGGTGGCCAACGACGCCGGCCTGCTGGCCGGGACCGGGTCGCTGGCGCCGGCCGCGGCCGCCACCGCCGTGCTCGACCGGTTCGGCATCGACGATCCGTCGCCGCTGACCCGGAAGCGCATCGAGGAGTACGTCGCCCGGGAGCAGGCCGCCCGGCGCACCTGGGCCATCCCTCCGAACCTGGTGACCCTCGCCATGCTCTCGCCGGACTTCCAGCTCGCATGAGGACCCTCCGATGACCGATCTCGAGCTCGATCAGATCCACCACCTCCTCTCGGTCCCGGCGGACCGCGACGCCGGCAACGTCTCGCGCCGCCGCTTCCTCCAGGGCGCCCTGGCCGCCGGCACGCTCGCCGCCGTCCCCGGATGGTTCGACCACCTGGCCGCGGCTGCCACGCCGGTCGGAGCGACCGAGGGCATCCTCGTGGTGCTGCACCTGGGTGGGGGCAACGACGGCCTCAACACGGTGGTGCCCATCGGCGACAGCACCTACCGCAGCCTCCGCGGGTCGCTCGCCATCACCAGCCCGCTCGCCCTCAGCAGCACGTTCGGCCTCCACCCGGCCCTCGCCGGCCTGAAGTCCCGGTTCGACGCCGGCAAGGTGGCCGTCGTCCACGGGGTGGGTCAGGCCAACGTCAACGACCTCAGCCACTTCTCGTCCACCGCCAGCTGGATGGCCGGCACCGCCGGGCCCAGCCGGTCCACCGGCTGGCTCGGCCGCTGGCTCGACGGCGTGTCGGAGGCCCAGCTCGGCCTGCGGGCGGTCACCACCGGCTCGTCCATCCCGCTGCACCTGGTGGGCCAGCAATCCCAGGTGACGGGCCTCGACGTGGGCGGCAACCTCTTCGGCGCGGACCGCAGCGAGGCGTGGATGACGTCTGTGTACACGGCCGTCAGCGGCTACGGATCCGGGCCCACCGGCAAGGGCACGTGGGCCGACCGGTTGGGCGCGGCCGGCGCCTCGTCGATCCAGCTGGCCGGCGACCTGCAGCCCGCGTTCACGCCCGCGCTGCCCAACGACTCGGTGACCTCGCAGCTGACGCTGGTGGCCCGGCTCATCAACGCCAACCTGGGCATCCGGGTGTTCAACGTGTCGCTCGGGAGCTTCGACACCCACGAGAACCAGGCGTACCGGCACCAGGCCCTGCTCGCCGACCTCGACGCCGGCATCACCGCCTTCTACAAGACGCTGGCCACCACCTGGCTGAAGCGGGTGGCGCTGATGTCGTTCTCCGAGTTCGGGCGCCGACCCCAGGCCAACGCCTCCAACGGCACGGACCACGCCACCTCGTCGGCGCTGTTCGTCATCGGCGACAACGTGAAGGGCGGCTTCTACGGCACGCCCCCCAAGCTCGACGCCCTCGACAGCCGCGGCAACCCCACCGTGTCGGTGGA
>CALANQ010000487.1 GCA_937926025.1 uncultured Acidimicrobiales bacterium | reverse complement strand
GGGGTGCCGGGCCCCCCGGCGGGGGTGCCGTCCCCCGTGGACGGGGCGCTGGTGGGCCCCTTGCCCAGCGCGTTCTCCGCCGTGAGGGTGAAGCGGACGTTGGTGCCGTTCTCCAGGCCGGTCCACGTGGTCTCGGTGACCGTGGGCCCGAACTCCTTGCTCTGGCCCGACGTGGTGTTGGTGAGGATCAGCTTCTCGATCGGGCTGCCCTCGTTCTCCGGGAGGCGCCAGCGCACCTGGAGCTGGCGGTCGCCGAAGGTGGTCACCGGAGCAGCCGGCTGCCCGGGGACCTGGTCGGGGGTGCAGGGCGGGCTGGCAGGAGAGAACGTGGGCTCGGCGCCGGTCTCGCTGACCGCGGCGTTCACCGCCGCCACCTGGAACGTGTACTCGGCCCCGTTGGTGAGCCCGGTGATGTCCTGGGTGGAGGCGTTGCCGAGGGTCCGGTCGCCGGTGCCGCTGCCGGATCCGTTGACCCGGATCACGTAGCCGGTGATGGGCGAGCCGTTGGCGCTGGGAGCGGACCACTGGACCCGCACGCTGCGGCTCTCGCCGCCGATGCACGTGGGGGCGGGCGGGGCCGACGGGCGACCGATCACCGTCACGTTGACCGTGCCCGACACCTCGCGGGCGGGGTCGCCGGTCTCGTCGGCGACGGTGTACGGGAACGTGGTCTCGCCGAAGAAGCCGTCGTCGGGGGTGAACTCGATCGCACCGCCGGTGGCCCGGGCCGAGCCGGCACCGCCGGTGGGCTGGCCGACCGACGTGATCTCCAGCGGGGTGTCGGGGAACGGGTTCGAGTCGTTGGCGAGCACGTCGATGGTGACCGGCTCTCCCTGGAAGGTCTCCGCCCGGTCGGCGCCCACCGTGGCGAGCGGCTCGTCGGACCCGACGATGCGGACCTGCACCGTGCCGGTGACCTCGTCCTCCCCGTCGGACACCACCACGGACACCTGGCCCGAGGCACCCGGGCGGGCGCTGCGGTCGGCGGAGACGGTGAGCACGCCGTCGTCGAGGTCGGCGTCGAAGCCGTCGCCGTCGACCTCGACGTCGGAGAACTCGAACGTCTCATCGGGATCGGGGTCGCGCACCGCGCTGGCCAGGTCCAGCTCCCGTTCGCCGCCCTGGGGCAGCTCGACGGACAGCTCGGTGAACTCGGGCGGCGAGTTGCCGTCGCCCTCGATGCGCAGGCGGACCGAGGCCACGGTGGTGTTGGCCACCGACGGGTCGGCGTCGTCGCCCACCACGTAGGAGAAGCCGGCGTCGCCGACGTAGCCGTCCTCCGAGGCGGTGAAGCGCACCCGGTCGCCGTCGATCTTGGCGGAGCCGTGGCGGACCCCGACCACGCGGAGCAGGTGGAGGTCGCCGCCCTCGGGGTCCTCGTCGTTGGCCAGGACGTCGATCTCCACCGACTCCCCGGCATCGACCTGGATGTCGTCGTCGAGGCGGCCCACCGGGGGCTGGTCCTCGTCGGGGTCGATGAGCGGGATGGACACGGCGGCCCGGGCCTCGTCGATGCCGTCGGAGACGACGTAGGTGAACTGCACGGGCTCGTCGGGCATGACCAGGGACACCGTCCGGCCGTCGGTGCTGATCTCCACCCCGTCCTGGGTGACGTCGGTGATGCGCAGCTCGTCCTGGTCGGGGTCCTCGTCGTTCTCCAGCAGCGGCAGCTTCACCTCAGCCCCGGCGGCCTGCGGCTCGGCCACGTCGTCGGCGGCCTCGGGCGGGCGGTTGTCGGCGTCGTCGCGGAAGGTCAGCGTGACGGTGGCGCTGCGCACGCCGCCGCGCCCGTCGTCAGCCGTGTACCGGAACGATGTCTGGTCGGTGGCCGGGGAGGCCGGCGCCGTGTAGCGGATGGACGCGCCGTCGATCTCGGCGGTGCCGACGGTGGGCTTGGGGGCGAGCTCCTCGTCGTCGGCGATCACCAGCGGGTCGGCGTCGGGGTCGAAGTCGTTGGCCGGGACCGGGATGGCCGCCGTGGCGCCGGCCCGGGTCTCCGCCTGGTCGTCGGTGGGGATGGGCGCGTTGTTCTCGGCGGGCCGGCGGGCGATGCCCACCAGGACCGTGGCCGTGGCCTCGTCACCGAACTGGTCGACCACCCGGTAGGTGAACTCGTCGGTGCCGGCGGCGGCGTCGTCGGGCAGGTACGACAGCGAGTCCGGGCCCACCTCGGTGACGGTGCCGAACTCAGGCGGGTCGTCGATGCCGAGCAGGGTGACGGTGTCGCCGTCGGGGTCCATCGTCGAGATCGGGACCGGGATCGTCACCTCCTGGCCGGCCACCGTCCGCCCGATCAGCTCCGGGGCGATCGGCGGCTGGTTGCGGTCGGGGTCGGCGGGCAGGACGTGCACCACGATCTCCGCCGAGGCCACGTTGTCGGCCGTGTCGCGGGCGCTGTAGATCAGCCGCACCGAGCCCCGAGGCCGATCGGGCGCCTCGTAGCGGAGCAGACCCCCGTCGTCGAGGTAGAGGCGGCCGTCGCGAGCCACCTGCGGCTGGTCGGCGGGCGGCGGCTCCACGGAGAGGGCGTCGCCGTCGGGGTCGCTGTCGTTGCTTAGCACGGGGAACGTGACGATGCCGCCCGCCCGCACCGTGTACTCGTCGGCGGCCACCACGGGCGGCCGGTTCTGCTGGGCGGTGGGCGCGGGCTCCACCAGGACGCGGCCGTCGGCCGTGTCGGTGCCATCGCTGATGCGGTAGCTGAGCTCGACCGGTCGGGGCCGTGATCTTCAGCACGCTGCGCTGGAGCACCGTCACCGAGATCGGCGACGGGTCGGGAAGGTCGGACACGCCCAGGACCACCAGCACCTCGCCGTCGGGGTCCACGTCGTTGTCGAGCACGGGCACGTAGGCCGGCTCGCCTCCGGTGACGAACACGTCGTCGCGCACCGCGACCGGCGGCTGCTTCTTGCCGCGGTCGCGCACGTCGACCCGCAGCACCGCCTCGTCGTTGGCCTGCCCGTCGGTCACCCGGTACACCACGTTCACCGTGCCGGGCTCGTCGGACTGCACCCGGATCTCCGACGACGTCGGGTCCCACCGCACGTTGGCGTCGGCGTCGGAGGTGGCCCGGACGATCGACAGCTCGTCGCCGTTGGGGTCGGTGTCGTTGTCCAGCACGTCGAACACCACCTCCCGGCCCGTGAAGGTGGTGGTGGCGTCGTTGCGGGCGTCCGGCGGCTGGTTCTCCCGCCGGTCGACCACATCGACCTCCAGCACACCGGTCTGCTCGCCGCCCCGACCGTCGCCGACCACGTAGGAGATCTCCACGTCGCCGGTGCCGTTGCCCGCCGTGTAGGTGATGTCGCCCCGGCTGTTGGCCTTCACGGTGCCGGTGGCGTTGCCGGTCTCCTCGGCCCGC
>CALANQ010000486.1 GCA_937926025.1 uncultured Acidimicrobiales bacterium | reverse complement strand
TCGTTGCCGATGGCGATGCGAGCCAGGCGCTCCTGCACCAGCGGGTCGTCGATCATCATCCCGCCGGTGGGCGACGCCGTGTTGCGGGCCCACCCGAGGCCGTGGTCCAGCAGGCGGACCAGCTCGCCGTACCAGGCGCTGTTCCGTTCGAACACGAGGGCGGTCATCATGACGCCCCAGCCCTTGTCGACCTCGCCGACCCGGTACTTGTCGTCGACCTTGACGTCGTCGTAGTAGGTGATGTTGGTCCGCTCGCCGCCCATGGTGTGGACCGGGGTGAAGCTGATGCCGGGCGTGTCCATCGGCACCACGAACATGGTCAGGCCCTTGTGCTTGGCCACCTCGGTGTTGGTCCGGGTGAGCAGGAACACGTAGTGGGCCTCGTGGGCGAGGGTGGTGAACATCTTCTGCCCGGTGATGGTCCACTCGTCGCCGTCGCGGGTGGCCTTGGTCATGACCGAGGCCACGTCGGAGCCGGCGTCGGGCTCGGAGTAGCCGAGGCAGCACATGGCCTGGCCGCTCAGGATCTCCGGGATGATGGTCTGCTTCTGCCACTCGGAGCCGTCGATCAGCAGCGTGTGGGCCACCAGGCTGGCGACGCCGAGACCGTCGACCGGGGCACCGGAGAAGTACATCTCCTCGGACAGCGAGTTCATCTCGAGCGGTGACCGGCCCTGACCGCCGAACTCGGACGGCCAGCCGGCGGAGATCCACCCGGCGTCGGCCATCTTCTTGTGGAGGCCCCAGTCGTGGATGGTGCCGGTGTGGTGGGCGTCCTCGATGACCTGCTCGGTCACGTGCTCGGTGAGGAACGACCGGATCTCGTCCCGGAAGGACTGGACGGCCGGGTCGAGGCGGAAGTCGAAGCCGCCCTCGGAGGTGTCGGCCTCGGTCCGCTCGGGATCGGCGTAGGCGCCGTTGGCGGCGGCGTCGGCCTTGCCGGTGTTGGTGGGCCGGTACGCCGAGGTCGGGATCGGGCCGGTGGTCGGGTCGTCCCACAGGCGGCCGGCCAGGCCGATCAGCTCGCGGCGCGGGTCGCCGAGGAGCAGGCGGGGGGCCCTGGCCCGGCGGAAGTACAGCTGGATGTCGTACTCCTCCATGAAGCCGTAGCCGCCGTGGACGTGGAGGCTCCACGAGGACTGCCGCTGGGCGACGTCGCCGGCGAACCAGAAGGCCATCCCGGGGAACGAGGTGGCGATGGGGTCGCCCACGTCGAGCGCCCAGACCGCCTTGTTGGCCAGCAGGTCGGCGCCGTCGAGATCGGTGGCCAGGTCGGCGAAGCGGTGCTGCACGGCCTGGAAGCTGCCGACGGCCACGTCGAACTGCTTGCGGTCCTTGGCGTACTGGATGCCGATGGCCTGCGCCTCGCGGGCCAGCCCGACGAACCAGCGGGCGGCGAGGGCCCGGTACTCGTCGACGGCGCGAGCGTGGGCGGCGCGGGCGTCCTGGCCGGTGGCCAGGACGGTGCGCTCGCCGGCGAGCGGGACATCGGCGATGGGGGCCGAGCCGAGGTTGGTGGGGGAGGGGAGGTCGCTGGTGGCGACCACCACGAGGTCATCGCCGTCGAGGGCGATCACCGAGGCCGCGACCGCGGCGCCCGGGACCACCCGGGCGGTGCCGTCCGCCGCAGGCAGCAGGGCGAGGGCCACGGGCGCGCCGCCCTCGATCAGGTCGGTGAGGTGGGAGCCGGCGGTGTCGGCGAACCGCGCCAGCAGGCGGGCGGCGACCATCGTCTCCACCACCGGCGCCGAGGCCAGCCGGGCGCCGCACGCCTCGGCCACGACGGCGATGTCGCGCAGCGAGGCACCCGACCCGCCGAGCTCCTCGGAGACGCCGAGGGTGGGCACGCCCATGTCGGTCAGCCCCGACCACACCTTGGGGTCCCACCCCAGCGGCTCGGCCTCGCGGACGGCTTCGAAGTCGGAGGCCTTGTCCAGGAAGCTCGCCACCGCGTCGCGCAGCGCATCCTGTTCCTCGGTGATCTGGAGGTGCATCGCCCCAGGCTAGAACGCGTTCTAATTCGGCACGAACTCCGGAACGGTACGGTCCGGGCGATGAGCGACGAGACGCCCGGACCCGACGAGGCCGAAGACGCCAAGGCCCTGGTGGCGCAGGTGTTCAGCGACTCCGCCGCCACCTACGACCAGGTGGTCGACTTCTTCGCTCCGTTCGGCCGAGCCCTGGTGGCGGGGGCCGAGATCCCCGACGGTGCCCAGGTGCTCGACGTCGCCAGCGGCCGCGGTGCGTGTCTGTACCCGGCGCTGGAGGCGGTGGGCCGCGACGGGTTCGTGACCGGCGTCGACCTGGCTCCCGGCATGGTCGACGCCCTCGCCGCCGACCTGGCCGCCCGCGGCATCGACAACGCGGCGGTCCGCGTCGGCGATGCCGAGGCCCTGGATCTGCCCGATGCCTCGGTGGACGCCGTGCTGGGCGGCTTCATGATCTTCTTCTGCCCGAACCCCGACCAGGTCCTGGCCGAGTTCCACCGGGTGCTGCGGCCCGGCGGGGTGGTGGCGCTCACGATCTTCGACGGCGACACCCCCTCGGCGTTCCTGCGCCAGGTCGGCCAGGAGATCTTCGGTGGCCAGCAGGAACCGAGAGCATCGGAGGCGTTCGACCGGGCGGAGGTGCTGGACCCGGCGCTGGAGCGGGCCGGGTTCGACGCGCCGGAGGCGTTCGACGTGCACGAGGAGATCCGCTTCGAGTGCGCCGAGCAGATGGAGCGGTGGCACCGGAGCCACTTCGCCCGCCTGCTCCTCGACGTGCTCGACGAGCAGCAGCTCGGGATCTACCGGCATCGCATGACCGAGCACCTCGAGGCCTTCCGGGTGGGGGATGCGTTCGTCCTGCCGCAGCGGGCCCGGGTGACGGTGGCCCGGAAGCTGGCCTGAGCAGCCGCGACCGGGCGAGCTACCCGGCCGTGGCCAGAGCCTGCGGGTCCCGCTCGGCCGGCGGCAGCTCGAAGGCCACCCGTCCGCCCGGCGGCGGGTCGATCCAGATGCGGCCGCCGTGGGCGTCGAGCAGCCCTCGTGCGATGGCCAGGCCGAGGCCGACGCCGCCGGTCTCCCGGTTGCGGCTCTCGTCCGCCCGGCTCCACCGGTCGAAGGCGCGGTCGGCGAACCCGGGAGGGAACCCCTCGCCGGCGTCGACGACGGACACGACCGGTCGGCCGTGCTCGCTGACCGCCACCTGCACCGTGGACCCGACCGGTGCGTGGCGGATGGCGTTGTCGAGCAGGTTGCGGACGACCCGGCCGAGCGCGTTGGCGTTGCCCTGCACGTGGACGTGCTCGGCCGCGTCGAGCTCGAGGTGCACGCCCCGGGCCAGGGCCGTGGGGGCGAGGGCTTCGATGGCCTCGTCGCAGCACTCGCTGAGGTCCACCAGCCCGAGGTCGAGCGACAGCCGGCCGCTCTCGATGCGGGCCAGCAGGAAGAAGTCGTCGATGAGGGCGGCCAGGGCGTCGACGTCGGCCTGCATGGACCGGAGGTAGCGGTCCGGGTCGACGGCCAGGCCGTCGATCAGCGCTTCGAGCGCGGCGTGGAGGGCCGCGAGCGGCGAGCGGAGGTCGTGGCTGATGCTGGAGAGCATGTGGGCCCGCTCGGCGTCGAGCGCGGCCTGCTCCGCCTCCAGCTGGGCGAGGCGGGCGGTGAGCCCGTCGAGCGCGGCCGACACCCGGCCGAGCTCGTCGTTGCGTCGCAGCGACGGGCCCAGGTCCCGCTCGCCGTCCTCGATGCGGTGGACGGCCACCTCGAGCTGGTGGGCATCGGTGCCGAGGCGGCCCGACGCGATGGTGATGAGCGCGGCGGCGACGACGGCGGTGACGGCTAGCACCACCAGCGTGGGCCGGAGCTGATCCTCCTGGAGGATCATGAGGTCGGCCAGCAGCCAGGAGGTCAGGGCGGCCACGAGGATGCCGCTGGAGGTGATGACCAGCAGCTGGCCCCGGAGGGTGCGCATGCGGGCCGTCCAGCGCCGCAGCGCGATCCCGACGATGCCGACGAGCGCGGCGATGGCCAGCGCGCCGACGAGCGCCGCCCACGGGTCGTTGGCGATGGCGTCGAAGCCGGTGGGCATGGCGCCCAGGACAGCGGGGCTCACGGCTCGAACCGGTAGCCCACGCCCCACACGGTGACGATGGACGACGGGTGATCGGGGTCCTGCTCCAGCTTCTGGCGAAGGCGGCCGACGTGCACGGTGACCGTGGCGGGGTCCTGGAACTCGGGCGCAGAGTCCCACACCTGCTCGAGCAGCTGGCGGCGGGAGAACACCTGCCGGGGCGACCCGGCGAGCAGCGCCAGGAGGTCGAACTCCTTGACGGTGAGGGCCACGGGGACGCCGTTCGCCTCCACCGTGCGAGACCCGAGGTCGATGCGGAGGGTGCCGTGCTCCACCACCTGGCCGCTGCTCGGGCCGGGGGCGACGGATGCGCTGCGGCGCAGGACGGTGCGCACCCGGGCCGCCACCTCCCGGGCGGAGAACGGCTTGACCACGTAGTCGTCGGCGCCCATCTCCAGGCCGACCACCCGGTCGACCTCCTCGGTGCGGGCGGTGAGCAGGATGACCGGCGTGTCGCCCTGCTCCCGCAGGTGCCGCAGGATGGCGAGGCCGTCGGTCCCGGGCAGCATGACGTCGAGCACCACCAGGTCCACCCGGTTGGACGCCAGCCACTCCAGCCCGGCGTCGCCGTCGGCCGCTTCGACCACCGCGTGCCCGTCGAGCTCCAGGTACCGCGCCACGACCTCCCGGACCATGGGCTCGTCGTCGACGACGAGGATGGTGGTGGTGGGCGCCGGCGCGCCGGTGAGCAGGGCCATGGGGGAAGCGTACGAGCGCACCGCGTGTCCGACCAGGGCGTCGGAGGAGAGTTTCGCGATCGTTTCGGGTTCCTTCGGAGGGGTGTGAGATCGGCTCGGCAAGGTCGTCTCCGTGACCGACGACGCCCTCCTCGACACCCCCGCTCCCGAGCCGATCTCGGCTTCGGCCTGGTCCGCGGCACTGGCCGGCACCATCGGTGCGGCCGTGGCCCTCGGTACGGGGCAGCTCGTGTCGGGCCTGCTCGATGTGACCCCGTCGCCGGTGCTGGCCGTCGGCGGCGAGTTCGTGGACCGGTTCGCCGCCAGCCTCAAGGAGCTGGCGGTGTCGCTGTTCGGCACCAACGACAAGGCGGCGCTCGTCATCGGCACGGTCATCTTCTCCCTGGTGCTCGGGGCGCTGGTCGGGATCGGGGCCCGTCGGCAGCGCTGGCTCCCGGTCGTGGTCCTCGGGGCGTTCGGCGTGGTCGGGGCCCTGGCCCAGATCACCGATCCCCGCCACGTCGGTCCGGTCGCCTGGCTCATCGCCCTGGTCTCGGTCGGCGCCGGCGTCGGTGCCACCTGGTTCCTGCTGGACCGGGCCCGAGCGGTGGCGGTCGCCAAGGCCTCACCGTCGGATCCCGCCGGCCCGGCCGGCTCGGAGGTCGGGGCCCCGACCCCGTCCGTCGCCGTGGCCCGGCGCACGTTCATCGGCGCCGCGGCCGCGCTCGGCGCCGTCAGCGCCGCCACCGCGGCCTTCGGCCGCTCCCTCGTCCAGCAGGACGTCGTGGGCGAGGCGGCCCGCCGGTTCCGGTTGCGGCCGCCGAAGTCCCGGGTGGAGGTGCCGGCATCGCAGCCCTTCACCGTGGACGGGGCGTCGCCGTACATCACCCCCACCGAGGACTTCTACCGGATCGACACGGCGCTCAGCGCCCCCCAGGTCGATGCGGGCAGCTGGTCCCTCCGCATCGACGGCATGGTCGACGAACCGTTCGAGATCTCCTACCAGGAGCTGCTCGACCTTCCCAGCGTGGAGGTGCCGGTCACCATCCAGTGCGTGTCCAACGAGGTCGGCGGCGACCTCGTGGGCACCGCGGTGTGGCAGGGCGTCCCGCTGGCGGATCTGCTGGAGCGGGCCGGGGTGCAGTCCGGGGCGGAGCAGGTCTTCACGCACTCGGTCGACGGCTGGACGGCGGGGTTCCCCACCGAGGCGGTCGATGGTGAACGCGTCGCGATCCTCGCCTACGCCATGAACGGGGAGCCGCTGACCGTCCCGCACGGGTTCCCCGCCCGCCTGGTGGTCGCCGGCCTCTACGGCTACGTGTCGGCCACCAAGTGGATCGAACGGATCGAGCTCACCACGTGGGACGGCGTGGATGGGTACTGGGTCCCCCGGGGCTGGTCGAAGGAGGGGCCGATCAAGCTGGCCTCTCGCATCGACGTGCCCCGGTCGGGTGAGCGGATGCCGGCGGGTGGGGTGACGCTGGGCGGGGTGGCCTGGCGGCCCTCCGTCGGCGTCCGCTCCGTCGAGGTCTCCGTCGATGACGGCGCATGGCAGGAGGCGGAGCTCGGCACCGTCTCCAGCGAGAACACCTGGGTCACATGGCGTCTCGCCACGGACCTCGGTCCGGGCAAGCACCAGGCCCGGGTCCGGGCCATCGACGCCGACGGGCGGACGCAGACCGCCGCCGTGGCGGCGCCGGCGCCGAACGGTGCCACCGGTCTGCACCAGGTTTCGTTCGAGGTGGCGTCGTGAACCGCCGCTGGCTCCCCCTCCGGTCGCTCGCCGTGCTGGTCCCGGGTGGCGCCGTCGCGGCGGTCGTCGCCGGCCAGACCGAACCGGAGACCATCACCGAGGCGGTCGCGCCGGCTCGGTCCGGCCCCCTGCCGGTCCAGGCCGAGGGGGCGCCTCCGGTCGACGTCGACCAGTGGCTCAACACGCCCGGCGGGAAGCCGGTGGCGGTCGACGGCAAGGTCGTGCTCTACGAGTTCTGGACCTTCGGGTGCAGCAACTGCCAGGCGGTGCTGCCGCACGTGAAGGCCTGGTACGACCGCTACGCCGACGACGGCCTGGTCGTCGTCTCGGTGCACACGCCCGAGTTCGACTACGAGGCCGATCCCGACAACATCGCCGAGTTCGTGGCCGACAACGACGTCCGGTACCCGATCGCCCTCGACCCGGACCGGACCGTGTGGCGGGCGTTCGAGAACCACTACTGGCCGGCGTTCTACCTGCACGACGCCGATGGTCGGCGCCGTCTCACCCACTTCGGCGAGGGCTCCTACGACGAGACCGAGGACGCCATCCGCGAGCTGCTCGGCGTCGATCCGTCGGCCCCCCGGGCGGAGTCGGTGTGAACCTGCTCGCGCTCGTCGCGCTGTTCGGAGCCGGCGTCCTGTCGTTCACCAGCCCGTGCGTCCTTCCCCTGGTTCCCGTGTGGGTGGCGATCTCGGCTGGTGAGGTGGATCGGCCGCGTTCGGTGCCGTGGGGCACCGCCTGGTTCGTCGCCGGCTTCACGGTGGTCTTCGTGGCCCTCGGCACGCTGGCCGGCCGCATCGGCAGCATCATCGACCCGGCCCAGACGTGGACCATCCGCATCGGCGGCCTCGTCCTGGCGGCGTTCGGGGTGGCGCTCGTCGGTCTCCCGTGGTTCCGCCTCGACCGCGAGCACCGCCTGGTCCGATCGCTTCCGGCCGGGGGTGACGGGCTCGCGGCCACGGCCGGACGGGCCGCGGTGGCCGGACTCGCCTTCGGCGCCGCCTGGACCCCGTGCGTCGGGCCGCTGCTCGGTTCGGCCCTGGTGGCCGCAGGCAGCTCGGGCAGCGGCGTGTCGGGTGCCGCGCTCCTCCTGGCGTACTCCCTCGGCGTCGGGCTGCCGTTCCTCGCCGTGTCGCTGGCGTACTCGGCCTGGCCGGGAGCGCAGCGGCGCCTCCAACCCTTCGCCGCCCGCTTGCGCCCGGTTGCCGGCGGTCTGCTCGTCGTCCTCGGCGTGGCCGTGGCGCTGGGAGCGGTCGACCGGCTGTTCAGCCCGGCCGCCCGCCTCACCTCCGGGGCCTGACCCCGATCCGTTCGCAATCCAACCAAACCAAGGAGAAACCCCATGACCCGCTCGATCCGACTGCTCGCCGCCGCACTGGTGCTGTCGGGCGCCACGCTGCTCGCTGCTTGCGGCAGCTCCGATCCCGCCCCGTCCAAGTCCGATCAGAAGTCGACCACCACGGAGGCCATGACCGACGAGAAGGACTCGGGCTCGATGACCGACGACACCATGGAGGAGAAGGACAAGGGCGACTCCATGACCGACGACACCATGGAGGAGAAGGACTCGGGCTCGATGTCCGACAAGGGCGACTCCATGACCGACACCACCGAGGCCATGAGCGACGAGGGCTGATCGTCCCTCCCTGATCCGAAGGTCCGGCCGGAGCGCCCCGGCCGGACCTTCGTCGCGCCTGGGGTGCGGTCAGGTGCCGCAGAACGTCTGGTAGCCCTGCCCGAACTCGACCGGTGCCGGATGGGTGTAGCGGTCGAGGCCCGGCCGTTGCTCGAAGGGCTGGCGGAGCACGTCCACCAGCTGCTCCACCGGGGCGAGGTCGCCGGCGGTGGCGGCGGCCAGCGCCTCCTCCACCAGGTGGTTGCGCGGCACGTAGGCCGGGTTGGTGCGGTCCATCGCATCGGCGACCTCGTCGTCGGGTCGGCCGTCGTCGGCTCGTCGGGCGGCGTAGCGGTCGAGCCAGCCGTCCAGGGCGGTGCGGTCGCCCAGCTGGTCGGCGAGCGGGCCGGCATCGCCGCGGACCACCGAGCTCAGCGCCCGGAAGGTGCTGGTGAGGTCGGAGCCCTGTTCGTGCATGGTCCGGAGCAGGTCGTCGAACAGCTCGGGGTCGGACTCGTGCTCGGTGACCAGGCCGAGCTTGGCGCGCATGCCGGCCCGCCAGGCCACCGTGAAGCGCTCGGGGAACTGCTGGAGCAGGTCCGTGGCCAGGCCGACGGCGGTGTCCTGGTCTTCGTCGATGAGCGGCAGCAGCGTCTCGGCCAGCCGGGCCAGGTTCCACTGGACGATGCTGGGCTGGTTGCCGAACGCGTACCGGCCGCCGTGGTCGATGGAGCTGTAGACGGTGGCCGGGTCGTAGGCGTCGAGGAAGGCACACGGGCCGTAGTCGATGGTCTCGCCGGAGATCGTGGTGTTGTCGGTGTTCATCACCCCGTGGATGAACCCGACCAGCATCCAGCGGGCGACCAGCGAGGCCTGGGCGTCGAGCACGGCCTCGTACAGTGCGAGGGCGGGGCGATCGGCGTCGGCGGCGGCCGGGTGGTGGCGTCCGATGGCGTGGTCGACCAGCCGCTGGAGCAGCGCTGCGTCCTGCATCGATGCCGCGTACTGGAACGTGCCGACGCGCAGGTGGCTGGTGGCCACCCGGGCCAGCACCGCGCCGGGGAGCGGACCGTCCTCCCGGTACACCGGCTCGCCGGTGGTGGTCACCGCCAGCGCCCGGGTGGTGGGGATGCCCAGCGCGTGCATCGCGGTGCTGATGACGTACTCGCGCAGCATCGGGCCGATGGCGGCCTTGCCGTCGCCGCCCCGGGCGAAGGGGGTGCGTCCCGACCCCTTCAGGTGCAGGTCCAGCTCGCGGCCGTCGAGATCGTGGAGCTCGCCCAGCAGGAGGGCGCGACCGTCGCCGAGCCGAGGGGAGTAGCCGCCGAACTGATGGCCGGCGTAGCCCTGGGCCACCGGCTCGGCGCCTTCGGGGACCTCCATGCCCACCAGGGTCCGGGCGGCATCGGCCGTGCGCAGGTCCGTGGGATCCAGACCCAGCTCCTTGGCGAGCTGGTCGTCGACCAGCACCACCTGCGGGTCCGGCACCTCAGCACCCGGCCACGGGGTGCACAGCTCGGGGAGCTCGTCGGCGAAGCGGTGCGTCAGCTCGAACAGGGGGCGGTCGGCGGGATCCACCGCATCGACGCTACCGGCGGTCCGTCAGATCAGGACCCGGAGCGCGACGTCGGCCGGGCTGCCGTCGGCCAGGTCCTCGGCCTTCCGCACCGCCGCCTTCACCGGGAGGATGAAGCAGCCCCGCTTGGTGTCCGGGAAGATCGACGTCGTCCACGTCGTGGACCCCATGGTGACCTCGACCTTCACGGACCCGAACCCGGCGGCCTGGTCGCCGTAGACCTCGTCGATCTCGTCGGTGACGTCCTCGGGCACCGACAGGAAGTGCCAGGCCGCCTTCCCGGTCCACTCCCAGAGCTCGGACCGGAACCGGTAGGTGCCGTCGGCCATCAGCTGGCGCCGTCGGGGCCGTTCGGCGCGTCGGGGTGGTGCGCGGCGTAGGCGGCCAGCCAGCCCTCCAGCATCGGGCCGAAGTGGGCCGGGTTGTACACGTCCTCCTCCGAGGAGAACAGCCCGTCGCCCGCGTAGACCAGCCGGGTCCAGTTGGCGCCCTCGTAGACCTTCCCGTCGCCGGGATCGAGGAACCGGTTCTCCACCTGGCCGATGATCCAGCCCTGGTCGGCGTCCACCGTGTACCAGTCCCACGGGAACAGCTGCATCTCGGTGAACGGCCACACGGTCATCGTCCGGGTGATCCACTCGAGCACCGCCTCGCGGCCGTGGAACTCGCCGTAGAGGTGCTCGATGTAGTGGACGTCCGGCGTGAACCGGTCGACCCACGGCGCCCAGTCGCCTGTGCGGCCCGCCTCGTTGGCGGCGTCCTGGTACCGCTGGAAGGCGTCTTCGATCTCGGCAGCGTCCCAGCCCATGGCGATCCCCTTCGTCGGTCGGTCCGGTCGGCGTGAGGGTAGGCGTCGGTCAGGCCGGCTCGCTCGCCGCTGCCGATCGTTTCCTCGGCCGGGCGGACCTGCGAGGATCGGGCATGGCCGAACGCAACGTCCTGGGCGGGGAGCTCGAACCCTGCGGCACCGATCCGCTCACCGGGTTCTTCCGCGACGGTTGCTGCTCGACCGGCCCCGAAGACCTGGGCAGCCACACCATCTGCGCGGTGGTGACCGCCGAGTTCCTGGAGCACCAGCGCTCCATCGGCAACGACCTGTCCACGCCGATGCCGCAGTACCGCTTCCCCGGCCTGGTCCCCGGCGACCGGTGGTGCGTCACCGCCCGCAACTGGGCCATCGCCTTCAACGACGGCGTCGCTGCGCCCGTGGTGCTGGCCGCCACCAACGAGAAGGTGCTCGAGCTCATCCCCCTGGAGGCCCTCCAGCAGCTCGCCGTCGACGTGCCCGACACCCCCGCCGACCTCGAGGGCTGATCGGCGGCTCGTGACCGGCATCATGGGGCGATGACCGCCACCGAGGCCGAGCCCACCGCGTCCACCGAGCTCCCGCACTGGGACCTCACGCCGTTCTTCCCGTCGCTGGACTCGCGGGACTTCCTCGCGCTGAACGAGGAGGTGGCCTCCGAGGTCGGGCGGCTCCAGCGCCGGTTCGACGAGCTCGGGGTGCGGGGCGGTGACCCGCTCACGGTGGACGACGCTGTGGTGGCCGCGGCCGACGAGGTGGTCGGGTCGTTCAACCGGCTGCTCACCAACATGCGCCGGATCGGGTCGTACCTCTACGGCCACACCATCACCGACGCCCGCGACGCCGACGCGGCGGGCGCCCTCAGCCGCTACCAGGCCAGCGTGGCCCCGTTCGCCACGCTCGACGGCCGCTTCGATGCGTGGCTCGCCCGGCTGGACCTCGATGAGCTCACCGCCCGGTCGTCGGTGGCCGCGGACCACGAGTACGCCCTCCGCAAGGGCGCCGACGCCGCCACGCACCAGATGTCCGAGGACCAGGAGGACCTGGCCGCCGAGCTGTCGCTCACGGGGGGACGGGCGTGGGCCAAGCTCCACGCCGACCTGACGGCCCGGCTCACCGCGACCGTCGACGGCGAGGATCTGCCGATGTCGATGGTCCGGGGCCTGGCCACCGACCCCGACCCGGCCCGGCGCGAAGCCGCCTTCCACGCCGAGCTGGCCGCCTGGGACACGGTGACCGTCCCGCTGGCCACCGCCCTCAACGCCTTCAAGGGCGAAGCCAACGTGCTGAACCGGCGCCGAGGCTGGACCGACTCCCTCGACCCCGCCCTGGAGACCAACGGGGTGAGCCGGGAGATCCTCGCCGCCATGCAGGATGCCGTGGTCGACTCGCTGCCCCACTGGCACCGCTACCTGCACGCCAAGGCCCGGCTGCTCGGCCACGCCAGCGGCCTGCCCTGGTGGGATCTGATCGCGCCGGTCGGGACGCCGAAGCGCTTCGCCTGGCCCGAGGCCACCGCCGCCATCCACGAGGCGTTCGCCACCTACTCGGGCCGCCTGGCCGGGCTGGTGGACACGGCGGTGGGCGAGGCGTGGATCGACGCCGAGCCGCGCGCCGGCAAGGTCGGCGGCGCCTACTGCATGTCCGTGACCGACGGCGTGAGCCGGGTGCTGTGCAACTTCGACGGCAGCTTCGACTCGGTGCAGACCCTGGCCCACGAGCTCGGCCACGCCTACCACAACGTCAACCTGGGCGAGCGCACGCCGATGCAGCGCAACACGCCCATGGCGCTGGCCGAGACGGCGTCGATCTTCTGCGAGACGATCATGGTCCAGGCCGGTCTGGCGGCCGTGGGCGACGACGCCGAGGGTCGCCTGGCCCTGCTCGACGGTGACCTGTCGGGCGCCTGCCAGGTGGTGGTGGACATCCACTCGCGGTTCCTGTTCGAGCGGGCGCTGTCGTCCGAGCGCGAGCACGGGGTGCTCTCGGTGGATCGGCTGCGGGAGCTCATGCTCGACGCCCAGGCCGAGGCGTACGGCGACGGCGTCGACCCGCAGTGGCGCCACCCGGACATGTGGGCCGTGAAGGGCCACTACTTCACCGCCTACTACAACTGGCCGTACACCTTCGGGCTGCTGTTCGGCATCGGCCTCTACGCCGAGTTCCAGCGCGACCCGGACCGGTTCCGGGCCGGCTACGACGACCTGCTGTCGGCCACCGGGCTGGGCGACGCGGCCACCCTCGCGGCCCGGTTCGGCATCGACGTGGCCGATCGGGCGTTCTGGGCGGCGAGCCTCCAGGTGCTGGTGGACCGCATCGACGAGTTCGTCGCCGCGGTCGATGCGAAGGCCTCGATCTGACACAAACTTGACAGGTCGGGTATCGGTGGAGGCATGGAGATCACCGTGAACCGCGCCTACGACCTGCTCGACAACCGACGCCATGCCCTGGCCCTGCGGTCGCGCACGTTCTGCGGTCTGGCCCGCTCCCACGTGCGCTCCACCACCCTGGGCTTCGACCCCGACGACTTCTTCGCCTGCCGCGACTGCGTGGCGGTGCAGGAGGGCGACACCCGTCGCCGGCGGGCCGCCCACAGCTAGCGAACCGCTCGCGAAGGTATGCGTGACATCGGGCCCGAACAGGAGTACGACCACTCCATGGACATCCACCTGCACCGTGCCTATGACCTGCAGGACCACCGACGCCACGCGATCGGCCTGCGCTCCCGGACCTGCTGCGGCCTCGCCCGCAGCCACGTCCGGGCCACCAACCTGGAGTTCGACCCGAGCGACTTCCTGGCGTGCCCGGAGTGCGCGGCGGCCTACGCGTCGCCCGCCGCCTGATCCCCGGCCGAACCGGACGCACCGGACCCGGGCGCGCCGTCCGCACCCTCGGCTGAGGGCGCACGCCGGCGGCCGGTCTGCTCGTACCAGGAGTCGCCATCGGGGTCGAGCTCGGCCCTGTGCCGCAGCGACACGCTGATCCGCGGACCGCTGACCTGCGCCACCTTCGGCACGCAGTGCTGCCAGGTGCGCTGGCAGGTGCCGCCCATCACCAGCAGGTCGCCGGGTGCCGGCTCGAGCCGCACGCTGGCGCCGCCGCCCTTCGGGCGCAGCAG
>CALANQ010000485.1 GCA_937926025.1 uncultured Acidimicrobiales bacterium | reverse complement strand
GGTGGCCTGGCCCTCGGCCACCGACGCGCTGCCGATGGTGGGCGCCCCGGGGACGGTGGCCACCGGGGCGGCGACGGTGATCGACACCGTGCCGGTGTCCGACAGCAGCCCGTCGGAGGCGGTGAAGGTGAACGAGTCCGGACCCGAGTAGCCGGCGGCCGGGGTGTAGGTCAGGTTCGGGGCGGTGCCCGACAGCGTCCCGTGCGCCGGGCTGCTCGCCGTGGCGAAGGTCAGCGGGTCGCTCTCGGGATCGGTGCCGGTCAGGGTGATGGCCTTGGCGGTCTGGTACGCCACCGACACCGACTGGTCCGTGGCCATCGGCGCCGTGTTGGGGGCGACCACGGTGGTGGAGATCAGCGTCTGGTTCGGGTCGTTCGGGAGGCAGGTCGCCGTGAAGCCGCCCAGGAAGTACGTGGCCTCCGCGGTGATCTTGGTGGGGGCCTTCCACTCGACGGTGCGGGCCGGGCCGGCGACGGTGGTCTTCATCTTCACGTCGGGCACCACGGGCACCGGACCGCCGTTGGAGATGACCACGCTGCCGGTGAAGGTCGCCGTGAGGGTGCTGCCGCTCACGGACCAGGTCTGGCTGGTGAAGCTCGACGCCGTGAACGTCACATCGTCCACGGTCACCCCGGTGGGGATCGGGACCGTGATCGTCACCTTCTTCACCGTGACGTCGACGGGCACGTCGACCGCCGGGATCGGGACGTTGAGGGTGTTGTTGACCACGCCCCCGATGACCACCGGGTCGACGTCGTCGGTGGCGTTGACGTTGGCGGTGGCATCGGCCTCGGCCCCGAACGGGAGGCCGGTGCAGTGCGCCGCGACGGCCACCACCCCGTCCGCCTCGGCGATGGAGGGCGCCACCAGCACCGCCCCCGATCCGACCACGAGCGCCGTCAGTGCGGCCGCGAGCGCGCGACGTGAACCCATCTGCTTCTCCCCCCGGAGGTGTCCCCTTGCGGGCCGGGACCGTACCAGCGGCCCGACGTCGGTGCCGGGAACGGTCAGATGGTGCCGCTCCAGATGAGCGGACGGCGGTCCGCCCACGGGTGCGCCGCCTCGAGCTGGGCGGCGATGCGGACCAGCAGGTCCTCCCGCGCCGGGGCCGCCACGAACTGCACGCCGATGGGCAGGCCCTCCGTGCTCTGGTGCAGCGGCACCGAGATGCCGGGCTGGCCGGTCACGTTGAACGGCGCCGTGAAGTGGGCGGGGATGGCGGACCGGAAGAGGCCGTTGAGCGGCTCCTCCTTGGTGGTGGCGAACTGGCCGAGCGTGGGCGGCAGCTCGGGGATGGTGGGGATGAGCAGCAGGTCGAAGCCGTCGACCTCCCACCAGGAGACGGTGGCCCGGGTGAGCCGGTGCAGCCCGTCGAGCGCGGCCAGGTACTGCTGGGCGGTGGTGGCGCGGCCGGCCTCGGCGATGGCCCACGTGCCCGCCTCGAAGCCGTCCTCGCGCAGCGGCAGCCCGGTCATCTCGCTGAGGCGGTCCAGCTCCCGAGCGACCCACGAGGAGTACGCGGGCAGGAAGTACTCGAGCGTGTCCCCCGCGGCCAGGGCGGCGGGCGAGGCCTCCGAGACCTGGTGGCCGAGCTGCTCGAGCAGGTTGGCGGTGGCC
Organism: uncultured Acidimicrobiales bacterium; assembly: GCA_937926025.1. Taxonomy (GTDB): domain Bacteria; phylum Actinomycetota; class Acidimicrobiia; order Acidimicrobiales; family Iamiaceae; genus Aquihabitans. The sequence continues at coordinate 12,033 of CALANQ010000485.1, read as the reverse complement.
TCGGTGGCGGCGGCCACCTGCGGGTCGACCTCGACGGACCCGTCGAGCGAGCGGTTCGTCCATCCGATGCGCAGCGGCACGGGCTCGGCGGTCAGCTCGGCCACGTACGGGCGGGCGGGGGCGGGCGCCCAGTACGGGTCGCCCACGCCGGGGCCGGCCACCGCGTCGAGGAGGGCGGCGGTGTCGCGCACCGAGCGGGTGACCGCCAGCCGGGTGACGAGCCCGGCCCAGGCCTCGCCCAGCTCGGGCCCCAGCGAGGAACGACCCCGGGTGGGCTTGAGCCCGACCAGGCCGCACTCCGCAGCAGGGATGCGGATCGAGCCGCCACCGTCGCCGGCGTGCGCCATGGGCACCACGCCGGCGGCCACGCACGCCGCCGATCCGCCGCTGGACCCGCCGGTGCTGCGGTCGAGGTCCCAGGGGTTGTGGGCGGCGCCGTACGCCTCCGGCTCGGTGGTGGTGACCAGGCCGAGCTCCGGGGTGTTGGTGCGGCCGATGACGACGAGGCCGGCGTCACGGAACCGGACCGTCAGCTCGGAGTCGGTGTCGGCGACGTACCCGGCCTCCTTGAGGAAGCGGGTGCCCGCGTGCAGTGGCTGGCCGGCCGCGGTGCCGTCGAGGTCCTTCAGCACGAACGGCACGCCCGTGAACGGGCCGTCGGGCAGGTCGCCCCCGGCCTCGGCCACGGCCTCCTGGTACCGGGGGTGGATGATGGCGTTGAGCTTCCCGTTCACCTGCTCCGCCCGGTCGACGGCAGCCTGCACCAGCTCGGCCGGCGTCACCTCCCCGGAGCGGACGAGGGCGGCCTGATCGGTGGCATCGAGCGAGGCGAGATCGGACATGACGGCACCCTACGTCCGCGATCGAGGTTCCGCCGTGGCCCGAGCGGAACCGGGCGGAACCGGGCGGACGGGGTCAGCGATCGGCGAGGTAGGCGGTGACGGCCTCGGTGATGCAGGCCGCGGTGTCCGCCAGGGCGCGGTCCCGGCCGAAGGTCTGGACCAGGGAGATGGCGTCGACGCGGTCGCCGACGCCGTCGAACACCTCGCCGGCGACCACCAGCATCGGCACACCGAACTCGGCGGCCAGCGCCGCCAGCCCGCCCACGACCTTGCCGTCGAACGACGCCTCGTCGAGGAACCCCTCGCCGGTGACCACGAGGTCGGCCTGCTCCACCGCGGTGGTGAGGTCGTGCTCCTCGGCGATGAGGTCGAAGCCGGACTCCACGGTGGCCCCCACCGCTGCCAGGCCGCCCGCCAGGCCGCCGGCGGCACCGCCGCCCTCGATGGTGGTGACGTCGACGCCGTGGTCCTCCAGGTACACCTGGGCCAGCCGCTCCAGCCGACGGGTCAGCAGCTCCACCTGGCTGGGGGTCGCCCCCTTCTGCGGGCCGTACTGGACCGCCGCCTCCAGGAACGGGCAGCGGACGTCGGTGGCGGCCACCAGCTCGATCCCCCGCAGCCGGGCCGCAGGGTAGAGCGCCTTGAGCGCGGCCAGCCCGCCGTCGGTGGTGGCCGAGCCGCCGTGACCCACGAAGATGCGGCGGGCGCCGAGGTCGAGCGCCTCGGCGATGAGCTCGCCGGTGCCGGCGGTGGACGCCGCGATGGGATCGTTGCCCTCCGCTCCGCCCACCAGCAGCAGCCCCGACGCCTGGGCCATCTCGATGACCGCGGTCTTGCCGCTGAGCCGCCAGCCGGCCGGGACCGGGTCGCCGAGCGGCCCGGTGACCACGCTGATCTTGTTGGCGCCGCCGAACGCCTCGGTGAAGCCCTCGCCGCCGTCGCTCATCGGCACCTGCGTGGTGCGGGCCCCGACGCTGCGACCGGCGAGGGCGATGGCGCCGGCCGCCTCCGACGCGGTGGCGGTGCCCCGGAACTTGTCGGGTGCGGCCAGGATCCTCACGACGGGTCCGCCTCCGCCGCCCGGAGCTGCTCGTCGAGCCAGTGCGCCGGGGTGCGGGCCGCCACCGCGGCGCGCAGCGACGACGCCCGCCGGGCCCGCTCGTCGGCGGAGGCGTCGAGGGCGTCGGCCAGCGCCCGGGCGGTGGCCCCGACGTCGAACGGGTCGGCCTCCCACACCCCCGCCTCGCCCAGCTCCTCCCACGCACCGGCCTCGGGCGACAGCACCAGCTGGGCGTCGCGGTCCGAGAGCAGCACGGCCTCCTTGGCCACCAGGTTCAGGCCGTCGCGGATGGGGTTCACGACCACGACGTCGGCCACCTGGAGGGCGGCGATGGAGCGCGGGTAGTCGTCGGTGGGGTCGTAGTGGATGGGCGTCCAGGTGTCGGTGCCGTAGCGGGCGTTGATGGCCTCGACCTCGGCGATGACGGCCTTGGCGTAGCGGTCGTACGCGGGGACTCCGAGGCGCGACGGGTAGCAGAAGGCGCCGAACACCACGGTGCCCCGGCGGTCGGGCTCCGCCTCCAGGAGGGCGGCGAACGCCTGGAAGCCGCGCCGCACGTTCTTCGACAGCTCGATCCGGTCGACCCGGACCACGAACGCGGCGTCGCCCACGACCGCCGCCAGATCGGACCGGGCCGTGGCCGCGGCGTCGCTCGACGCGGTGGCGCGCAGGTCGTCGGGGTCGGGGGCGAGCGGCGACACGAAGGTGGCGCACGGCGCCCGGTCGGCGTCGAGGCACGAGTCCAGGTAGTCGCGCTCCCAGCGGGACGAGTGGAACCCGCAGGCGTGGTGGGCCCGGAGGCCGTCGAGCAGGTCCAACCGGACCTCGTCGGGGAGCATCCGCAGCCAGGCCGGCGGAGCGAACGGCGTGTGCGAGAAGTGGACCAGGCGCAGGTCGGGCCGGGCGGCCCGCACCTGCGGGGCGAGCAGGCAGAGGTGGTAGTCCTGCACCAGGACCGCCGCCCCTTCGGGCGCATCGGCGATGACGGCGTCGGCGAAGCGCCGGTTGACGTCGCGGTACGCCGCCCACGCCCCGTCGACCCACCCGGGCGGCCACGCCGGCTCGTACACCGGATCGAACAGGCCGTGGTGCACGAACCAGAGGGCTTCGTTGCAGACGCGGTCGTAGTAGTCGGTGAAGGTGTCGGGGTCCAGGTCGATGAGCCGGACCCGGTACCCCTCGGCCCGGGTCACGCCGCGCTCGGCGACGAGGCGGTCGCCGTCGCTCATGGCCGCGGCGATCCAGACGGCGTCGGTGTCGGCGACCAGCGGGCCGAGGCCGCTGACCAGGCCGCCCGCGCCGCGCCGGGCTGCCACGCCGTCGGGCGCCGCGTCGTCGACGGCGAAGGTCACCGGCCCGCGGTTGGACACGATCACGATCGGACGGGTCCCGGCGGCGGCCATCACCTCACCCTAGGAGCCGCCCCGAGGGGTGCGGATCAGACGGCCAGCGCGTCGAGCAGATCGAGCACCGCGGTCTGGTCCGGGAGCACCAGCTGACCGAGCGGCCGGACCTTCGCGGGCAGTTCGGGCCCGTCGACCACCACGCCCAGCACCGAGACCGGCGGTGTGCGCGACGACAGCTGGCCGAGGGCCTCGAACGCCGGGATGTCGCCGTGGTCGTCGCCCACGTAGAGCACCGACGCGGCACCGTCGGCCAGGGCCAGCACGGCCGTGCCCTTGTCGGCCTCGATGGGCGGGTGCAGCTCCACGGACTGCTTGGCCGGCCCGACCCGGAGGCCGCCCGGCCCGGCGAGGCGGTGGGCCAGGGCGACGGCCTCGTCGGCCAGCTCGGGGTGGGTCCGGGTGTGGAGCGTGATCGAGAGGCCCTTGGCCTCCACGAGGATCCCGTGGCCCGGGGCACCCGGTGCGGTGGCCGCCTCGGCCTGGCGGACGGCCTCGGCCACCACCGGCGCCCAGCGCGCCGCCTCCGGGTGGTCGACCACCTCGCCGTCGATCCGCGACTCCAGGCCGTAGAGCCCGGACAGCGCGACGGACGGCGGCAGGTGCGAGGCCAGGAACGCCACCGGCCGTCCCGACACCGCCGCCACCAGCCGGTACGAGCGGGTCAGCCGATCGAGCCGCTCGACCGTGCCCGGGAGCGGCCGGGCCGCGGCCGGGTCATCGACCAGCGGCGACAGGGTGCCGTCGAAGTCGAACAGGAGGACGCTGCGGGCCGGGTCGGCGCGCAGCGGCGCCACGGCGGCCGCCAGGTCCGGGGCCATGGCCGGAAGCCGGCTTCAGCCGGCGCTGGTGGTGGTGGTCGACGAGCCCGAGTCGCCCGAGGAGGCGGGCGGGGTGTCGGCGCCCAGCACGACGACCACATCGGCGTCGCCCTCGGCGCCGCCGAGCGACGCCTCGGTCACGGGCTTCACCGAATCGGTGCCCTTGCCCAGGACCTGGGCCACCGCGATGGCGCTGTCCTCGAACCCGTCGGCGTAGTAGACGCTGGTGGTCTCCACGTTGGCCGGGGCGTTGGCCGGGGTGAGCATCGTGTAGCCGGCCTCGCCGATGGTGGCCGAGGTGGAGGCGGCGACACCGGTCTGGCCGCTGCCGTTGAGGACCACCACCGACACCTCCGACGGCGACTTGCCCGACGTGGCTGCGGTGGTGGAGGTGGTGCCGGCATCGGCCGCCGTGGTGGTGGTGCCGAGGTTCGACACATCGACCGTGGTCTCGGTGGACTCCTTGCCGGCGTCGACCGTGGTGGAGCCGTCGTCGCCCCAGGACCACAGCAGCAGACCGCCGATGACGACGGCCACGACGAGCACGATCAGGCCGCGGGCGTTGCTGTCGAGGCCGCCGGGCCGAGCTTCAGGTGCGGTCATCGGGAGCGCCGTTCGGTCGGGTACATCCGGACCAGCGTGGTCGCCCGGCCCATCTGATGCAAGCACCCCTCACCCTCCGGCCCGCCCGGGGCGGCGACCGCCGGTGCCGTCACGCACCGAGGAAGGCCGCGATCTCCGCCCGCTCGGCCGTGACCAGCACCGACTCGGCGTACTGGTCGGGGCCGAACAGCTCCCGCAGGACGGGCAGGACGGGCAACCTCTCGGACCAGCACCCGTCGATGTCGAGGAACGCCATCGGGCTGAACCGGTTGTCGACCACCCGGTACACGTTCTGGCTGGCGTCCTGGAAGATCTCCTGCACGGTGCCGGCGTGACCGGGCGCGTAGACCACGCCGTCGACGGCGATCGACAGCAGGCCGTCCTCCCGCAGCGGGTTCGAGAAGTACTTGGCGATGCAGGTGGCGAACGGCGTCGGCGGCTCGTGCCCGTAGAACCACGTGGGGATGGCGAGGCTGTCGCCCCGCCCGGCGGCGGCGACCTCGTCCAGCAGCGCGAACGCCGGACGCTGCCAGCGGTGGAGCGCGGCCAGGACGTCGACGTCGAACACCCCACCGGGGCCGACCAGGCCGGTGGTGTCCGGGAAGCGCGGGACGGCGGCGAGCGCCCCGACGGCCTCGTCCAGCGCCAGGTCGCCCGAGCCGGCCAGCAGGGCGCCGAGGTGCGTGGCCTCCATCGCACCGGGTCCGCCGCCCGACACCACCAGGAACCCGGCCCGGGTCAACGTGCGCGCCAGCGCCGCCACCTCCCGGTACGCCGGCTCGTCGCGGCCGAGGGCGTGACCGCCCATCACCGCCACGACCTTCCGGCCCTCCAACAGGGCGGTCCGCTGCTCGGTGATGGACTGGTCGTGCAGGGCCCGCAGCATGCCGACCTCCCGGTTGGGCGGCAGCAGCGTCGACCGGTACGCCAGCAGGTCCGGGGTGCGGGCGTACGACGCGGGATCGTCCTGGCTGAACCCGGCGAACAGCTCAGCCGGGGTGTACAGCTCGGACCGGAACGGCAGCACCGGGAACAGGTTCTCCACGGTCCCGGAACCTACGCCGCCGGGTGGGCGTCGGCCCGGGTGCACCGGCCAGACTGGGTGACCATGGAACCCACCACCGAGGACCTCGAGGCCGGCGCCGAGCACTTCCGCGAGACGGGGTGGCTGCTCACCCGCACGCTGGACGAGACCGGGGTGGAGGCGCTCCGGTCCTGGGTGGACGAGGTGGCGTCGTGGCCCGATGACGGCGACGGCTGGATGCACCACCGGGAGCTCACCGACGACGGCCCGAAGCTGTGCCGGAGCGAGAACTTCATCCCGTTCCACGCCGGCCTGCGGGACCTGCTCACCACCGGCTCCATGCTGGACACGGCGTCGGCGCTGCTCGGACAGCAGGCGGTGCTCTACAAGGAGAAGGTCAACTACAAGCTGGCCGGCGGGGCCGGGTACGCGCCGCACCAGGACGCGCCGGCGTACCCGTTCATCGCCTCGCACGTCTCGTGCATGGTGGCGGTCGACGACGCCACCGAGGAGAACGGCTGCCTCGAGGTGGTGGAGGGCATGCACCACGAGGTCCTGGCCATGGACGACGCCGGCTGCATCGACCCCGACCTGGTGGCGTCGTACCGGTGGAAGGCGGTGGAGGTCCCGGCGGGCTGGACGCTCTGGTTCCACTCCCGCACCCCGCACCGCAGCGGTCCCAACGACTCGCCCGTGCCGCGCCGGGCGCTGTACCCCACCTACAACGCCCTGGCCGAGGGCGACCTCCGCGCCGACTACTACGCGGAGAAGCTGGCCCGCTTCACCGCCGAAGGGGGCCGGGCCGACGGCAAGGTCCAGGTCTCGCTGATCAACGACTTCCAGGGCCGAGCCGTCTGATGCCCGCCGCCGACGTCGACGAGGTGCTCGCCCTGTTCGAGGAGTGGGGCACGCAGAACTACGACGAGGAGGTGTCCCAGCTGGACCACGCCCTCCAGACGGCGGCGCTGGCCCGGGCGGAGGCGGCCGACGACGCGCTCGTGGCCGCCGCCCTCCTGCACGACGTCGGCCACCTGCTGGCGCTGCGCGACGGCGCCGTCGGCGACGGCCAGACCGACATCGACCTCGGCCATGAGGGCCGGGGCGCCCGCTGGCTCGCCGCCGTGTTCCCGCCCGCGGTGACCGGCCCGATCGCCCTGCACGTCGCCGCCAAGCGGTACCGCTGCGCCGTCGATCCCGCGTACCACGACGGGCTCTCCGACGGCTCCCGCCGGAGCCTGGTCCGCCAGGGCGGGCCCATGGCCGAAGACGAGGTCGAGCGGTTCGAGGGTCACCCCGCCCACGCCGACGCGGTGGCCCTGCGCGGCTGGGACGACGGCGGGAAGGTGCTCGATCTCGAGGTGCCGGACCTGGCGGCCTACCGGCCGCTGCTGCTCGACCTCGCCCGCTGAGGCCCTCGACCCTCTCCCGCTGCCCCTCACCCAACGTACGTGTCAGTTCACGGACGATGACCGGATCGTCCCGCTCCGATCGGACCTTCTCCTAGAGTGGCCGCATGGAACAGACCGCCAGCGTCGTCCTGCGGTGGGCGGGACGGATCCTGATCCTCATCGCCGTGTTCATCCTCACCGCGAGCCTCTTCCTCCCCGACGCGGTGTCGCCCATCAGCTCGCTGGTGTGCCCCGCCGGGACCGAGCTGGACAACACCCGCTACACGGCGCCGAACGCCCCGCCCAACGAGGACCTCGAGCTGGTCTGCACCAGCAAGACCTACACCGAGAGCGCCGCTCAGAAGGTGCTGCTGCTGGCCGGCGGCCTCGGCGTGGCGGGCATCGTGTCCATCTGGGCCAGCGGCCGGGTCACGCACAAGCGGACCCAGGCACCCAGCATCCCCACCAGCCGCTGACGCGCCGCGGGCTCGTCCCCCGCCACCGATCGGGTCAGGTGCGGCGCGGGATGATCGGCAGCACCGGTCCGTCGAAGCGCAGCTCGTCGGCCGCCAGCGGATGCCCCAGCAGGAAGCCCTGCCCGAAGTCGCACCCCAGATCCTGCAGGCTCTGGAGCTGATCGAGGGTCTCGATCCCCTCGGCCACCACCTCCAGCCGCAGCGACCGGCCGAGCGTGACCACCGCCCGCACGATCTCCGCGTCGCTCGGGTCGACGCCCAGCCCGCCAACGAAGGTGCGGTCCAGCTTCACCGAGCGGATCGGGAACCGCTTCAGGTACGCCAGGCTGGAGTAGCCGGTGCCGAAGTCGTCGATGGACAGCCCGACGCCGCGCCGGTGCAGCCAGTCGACGGCCCGCAGGGTGGCCCGGTCCGCGCCGATCACGGTGGCCTCGGTGAACTCGAGGACCAGGTCCGACGCCCCCAGGTGGTGGCGGTCCAGGCTGGCCAGCACCCGATCGGTGAAGCCGGGCGACCCGAGCTCCCGGGCCGACACGTTCACGGCCACGTGCCCCGGCGACGACGCCGACGCGGCCCGCCAGCCGGCCAGGGCGGCGCACGCCTGGTCCAGCACCGCGGCACCGACCGGCACGATCAGGCCGCTCTCGTCGGCCACCTCGATGTACTCGCCGGGAAGCGCCAGGCCGCCGTCCTCGGTGCGGACGCGCAGGAGCGCCTCGACCGCGGCGATCGTCCCGCCGGCCAGGTCGACGATGGGCTGGTAGTGCACCTCGATGCGGCCGCGCTCCAGCGCGTCGCGCAGCTCCTGCTCCGCGGTCATCCGGCGCAGCGCCGCCGTCCGCAGCGACTCCGTGAAGACGTGGAAGCGGTTCCGGCCCTTCTCCTTGGCGCGGTAAAGGGCGGTGTCGGCGTCGCGCAGCAGGTGCTCGGGGCCCCGGCCGCTGTCGTACGCGATGCCGATCGACGCCGTGACCGTGACCATGCCCTGCGGCAGCTCGATCGGGGCCGCCACGACCTCGCCGATCCGCTCGGCCAGCGCCGACACCTCGTCGGTCTCGCTCACCGACTCCACCAGGATCACGAACTCGTCACCGCCGAGCCGGGCCACCGAGTCACCGGCGCGGACGGTCCGCTCCAGGCGCGACGCCACCTCCACCAGCAGGAGGTCGCCGGCCTCGTGGCCCATGGAGTCGTTGACCAGCTTGAAGCGATCGAGATCGAGGAACAGCAGGGCCGTCAGGTCGCCGACGCGGCGGGCCCGCTCCACCGCGTGCCCGAGGCGGTCGGCCAGCAGGGCGCGGTTCGGCAGGCCGGTGAGCGAGTCGTGGAACGCCTGCCAGGCCAGGCGGGTGGCCGCCTCCGCCCGGTCGGTGACGTCGCGCACGTTGGCGACGATGCCGCGCACCGCCGGATCGGCCAGCCGGTTGGTGGCGGAGATCTCCACGTGGCGCCAGAGGCCGTCCACCGTGGTGACCCGGACCTCGGCCAGCGGGATCAGGCTCGGCTCCAGCACCAGGCGACGGAACGTCTCGTTCAGCTCCGCCTGGTCCTCGGGGTGCACGACGGCCGTGAACGGGGTGCCGAGCCACGTGCCCGGCGCGTAGCCCAGCAGCCGCTCCGCCGCCGGGCTGTGGTACGCGATGCAGCCCTGCTCGTCGATGATGCAGATGATGTCGGTGCTGCGCTCCACCAGCGCGGCGAACCGCTGCTGGCTGACCCGCAGCGCCTCGTGCGCCGAGGCGAGCGCGTCGATGGTGGCCTGGCGCTCGCTGATGTCCTGGACGTGCGAGATGAAGTAGCGCGGCGACCCGTCGACCCGCCGCACCATCGAGACGTCGAGCTGGATCGGCACCTCGTGGCCCCGGGCGTGGAGGTAGCGCTTCTCCATGGAGTAGGCGGTGATCTCGCCGCGGATCATCGCCTCCACCTGGGCCAGGTCCGCGTCGAGGTCGTCGGGGTGGGTGATGTCCTGGAACGTCAGGCGCAGCAACGCCTCGGTGTCGTAGCCGCAGATGCGGGACAGGGCGTCGTTGACCCACAGGAACCGGCCGTCGGGCGACACCAGGGCGATGCCGATGGGCGCCTGCTCGAACGCCAGCTGGAACTCCTCGGGGGCACCGGCGATGCGGGGCGCTGGTGCCGTCGTGTCAACCATGCGCCCCCTTTCCTGCTTCACGGCCGCACGGGTCTCATCGACCGCGCCACCACGATCCTGTAGCGATCGGCCAGCGTAGATCCGCGGCGGCCGGTTCGCCGACGAAGGTGTCAGGAACGAGGCAGGAAACCCGGGGATCAGCCCGGATGAGCCCGATCAGTCGTCGGGGGCGATGGAGGCGAAGGCCCGGGCCCGGTCCAGCTGCGCGGTGCGCTCGCTGGTGCCGGTGGAGCCCACCAGCACGTAGTCCTCCGTGAACTCGGCCTTCAGCTCGCCGTCGTCGTCGAGCATCCACGGCTGGGCCATGCGCCGGGGCACCCGCACCTGGTCGGGGACCTCGAGGGTGCCGAACACCCGGTCCCAGACGCCCAGCGTCACGCCGTGGTTGGACATCGGGTGACCGAAGTGGTGGTGGAAGTGGTGCTTGCGGAGCCAGCGCTGGTAGCTGGTCTTCGGCGCTCGGAGGTGGGCCTGGGCGTGCTGGTACTCGTAGAAGAAGTAGCCGGCCGACCACCCGACGGCGGCGGTGATGCCGAAGGGCAGGCTGACCGTGATCCACCCGAGCGGCATCCACACGACGAAGCCCACGATGAGCATCCCGGCCCAGCTGAGCAGGTGGATGGACGAGAACGTCCAGCCGGCCGCCACGTGGTGGTTGAGGTGCTCCCGGCTCATGATCCCCTTGCCGTGCAGCTCGTGCATCGCGAACCGGTGCAGGAGGTACTCGAACAGGATCCAGAGGAGGAAGCCGCCGGCGAACGCGGCGACGAGGGACAGCGCGGTGACGATCATCGGGAGCTCCGAGGGTCGGTGCCGGCAGCCTGCCAGCGGGCGGTACGGGTGCGGGCGGCGGCCAGGTCGGCGGGATCGGCACCCCAGCCGACGAGCAGCGCATCGGTGATCTGGGAGCCGAGGATGGCTCCGGTGGTGGGCATGCCGGTGACCAGGCCGTCGGCGAGGAGGGCGCCGTTGAGCGCCACCACCCAGGCGAGGGTCCGGGCGAAAGACGCGTCGATCACCCCGCCGAGCGGGTCGACGACGGGCTCTCCGGCATCGAGGGCCTCGATGTTGGCGGCCGCGGCGAGGAGCCGCTGGGGCACGCCGAGCACGTGCAGCGCCACCGGCAGGACCTTGCCGGCATCGGCGACGTCCTCGGCCCCGGGGGTGACCAGCAGCTGCTGCTGGAGGCGGAACTCCCGGCGGTGCTCGGTGGGGGCCGCCAGGAACAGGTCGGAGAAGGCGCACAGCCGGGCCAGCGCCGCCACCTCGGGGGTGGCGTCGTCGTCGGAGGCGAGGGCCGCGTCCCACGCAGCGGCACCGTCCTCGGCCACCCGGCCCAGCACGACCAGCGCCCGCTCCTGGAGCGCCGCCAGCAGGGCGCTGCGCGACGAGAAGTAGGTGTAGAGCGACGCCGGGGCGTAGTCGCCGGCCTCGGCCAGCGCCGCCATGGTCAGCCCGTCGACGCCGTGCTCGTCGACCAGGTCCAGCGCCAGGTCCAGCAGGTGGTGCCGCCGCGCCTCGCGCTTGCGGGCTCGCCGATCCGTCGGTTCCGAGGTCTCAACGTTTTCCGAAGGCACGTCGGAAAACGTACGCCCATCGCCACAACCCCCGCGGCACCCCCCGCCCCGAAAAGCGTCAGAACACCGCCTCGAGGGCGGTGTTCTGCCACGTGCTTGCTGGTTCACCTCCCGTCGGTGGCAGTCGACCGCTCTGGGGCCGGTGAACTGCCAGGAACCCGGGCGAGGTCAGGTCGGGGGGAGGACCTTCTCGATGTCGGCGACGAGCTTCTCGGGCTTGGTGGTGGAGGCGTAGCGGTCGACGACGTTGCCGTCGGGGTCCACCAGGAACTTGGTGAAGTTCCACTTGATCTTGCTGCCGAGCACGCCGCCCTTCTGGTCCTTCAGCCACTGGTACAGCGGGTGGGCCTCGGAGCCGTTCACGTCGATCTTGGCGAACATGGGGAACGTCACGCCGTAGTTGAGCTGGCAGAACTCCTGGATCTCGTCCTCGGAGCCGGGCTCCTGGTGGCCGAACTGGTCGCAGGGGAAGCCCAAGATGACCAGGCCCTTGTCGGCGTAGTCCTCGTACAGCTTCTCCAGGCCCTCGTACTGCGGGGTGAAGCCGCACTTGGAGGCGGTGTTCACCACCAGGACGGCCTTGCCCCGGTACTGGGACAGGTCCGTGTCGGCACCGGAGATCGAGGTGGCGGAAGATCGGAAGAGCGTCGTGTAGGGAAAGAGTGGAGATCTCGGTGGTCGCCG
>CALANQ010000484.1 GCA_937926025.1 uncultured Acidimicrobiales bacterium | reverse complement strand
GGAGGCGGCGATGATGCCCCGGTACAGCCGATCCGACGCGCCGCGGGCCGTGGTGCGGGTGTCGGCATCGGGGGCCACCTCCCCCACCTGGCGCAGCAGATCGATCAGCTGCTTCACGTTGCGGACGAAGTCCCCGCCGGACAGGTCCTCCTCGGCGATGACCACGTCGAAGGACTCGCCGGCCGCCCACGCGTACGCCAGGGCCAGGAAGGTGGGGTCGGGCAGCCGGGTCGTGGGCAGCCCCGCCTTCTCCTCGGCGCGGACCAGCCTCCGGGCCACCTGGTCGATCTGGGTGGCCCGCTCCCGCACGAGGCGCGACGGGTACCACGGGGGCGGCGGGGCGTCCTTGGAGCGGTGCTCGTAGGTGAGCAGCGACACCAGCCCGGCCATCGACGGCTCGTCGAGGCCGTCGAGGAGGCCGTCGCACACCACGGTGGCCACCAGCAGGTCAGACTCGTGGAACGTGCGGGCCAGCACCTCGCCCCGCTGCGTGAGCGACCAGCCCCGCATGAAGCCCCGGCCCGTGAGGATGGACTCGATGGCGTCGAAGCGCCTGGTCAGCGACGTGGTGCGGTCCTCGACCCGGCGGTGCAGCTCGGCCGGCTGCCGGATGAGGCGTTCGCGCTCCGCGGCAGCAGACAGGTGCGCATCGAGGTCCGGGCAGGCGGAGACGGCGAGGTCGCTGGCCCGCAGCAGCGGCTCCGCCAGCGGGCTGGGATCGTCGAGCGGATCGATCGCGGCCACCGGGTCCCGGTGGCTCACCCGCACCTTCCGGAGCGCGCTGGCCGCCTGCCGCTGGAAGATCCGGTTCTGCGGGTTGTACGGGTCCGGCAGCGAGATCGACGCCGCCCGAACCGGTCGCTCGTCGAAGTCATCCTCGTCCAGGACCGAGACCCGGGCGTCGCTGTCGATCACCCGGAGGCGCAGGCCCCCCTTGCGGTGCGACACCGACAGCACGGCGAGGCGGTGGCCGGCGAGGCGGACCACGGCGCCGGGGGCGAGCTGGCCGACCAGCTCGGCGATCCGCTGACGGGCGCCCTGGCGCGCCTCGCGCTCGGCCCGCCGCTCATCGGCCCGCAGCGTGCGGTACTCGTCGACGTCGCCGAGCTCGCACGTGGCCCGCTCCCGGGCGTCGTCGAGGAGCCGCTGCCGGGTGGCCCGGCGGTTCACGATGCGCCCGAGCGACGCATCGGCCTGGTACTGGGCGAACGACCGGCCGAGGAGCTCGTGGGCCTGGTCCCGGTCGTAGCGGCGGACCAGGTTGACCACCATGTTGTACGTGGGCTGGAACGCCGACCGGAGCACGTACTCCCGGCTGGCGGCGAGGGCGGCCACCTTGTCGAACCCGTACCAGGGCGACCACAGCACCAGCGCATGGCCCACCGGGTCCAGGCCCCGCCGACCGGCCCGGCCCGTGAGCTGGGTGTACTGCGAGGGCGTGAGGTCCTCGTGGTGCTCGCCGGTGAACTTGGAGAGCGACTCGATGACCACGGAGCGAGCCGGCATGTTGATGCCCAGCGCCAGCGTCTCCGTGGCGAACACCACCTTCACCAGGCCCTCCACGAAGCACGCCTCCACCGCTTCCTTGAACGGCGGCACCATCCCGGCGTGGTGGGCCGCCACCCCCGCCTCGAGGCCGGCCAGGAAGCGGTCGAAGCCGAGGACCGAGAGGTCCCCGTCGCTCAGGTGGTCGACGTGGGCATCGACCAGCGCCCGGATCCGGGTCCGCTCGGGCCCGGTGGTGAGCCGGACCCCGGCGTCGAGCACCGCCCGGGCCGCGTCGTCGCAGCCCTTGCGGCTGAAGATGAAGAAGATCGCCGGCAGCAGACCGGCCCCGGACAGGTGGTCCACCACCTCCACGCGGCGTGGCGTGCCCCACCGGTGGCGGCCGCGTGCCCGGAACCGCTCGTGCTTGGGCCCGTCGGGCGCCGGGGCGTCGAAGCGGGTGCCCTCCGGGTTCGGCCGGCCGTCCACCAGCGTCTCCACCTGGACCAGGTCGCCGCTGCCCTTGTCGTAGACCAGGAAGTGGTTCACCAGGTCCACCGGCCGCTCGTGCTCCACCACCGTCTCGGTGGGACCCCGGGCCGCCTCGATCCAGCCGGCCAGCTCGTCGGCGTTGGACACCGTGGCCGACAGGCACACGAACCGCACCGACGGCGGCGTGTGGACCAGGACCTCCTCCCACACCGGGCCCCGGTAGGCATCCTGGAGGAAGTGGACCTCGTCGAGGACCACCCAGGCCAGGCCGTCGAGCGCCGGCGACGCGGCGTACACCATGTTCCGGAGCACCTCGGTGGTCATCACCACCACGCCGGCGCCCGGGTTCACGGCGTTGTCCCCCGTGAGCAGCCCCACCTGGTCACGGCCGTGGCGGCGGACCAGGTCCTGGTACTTCTGGTTGGACAGCGCCTTGATGGGCGTCGTGTAGAACGCCCGGCGTCCCTCGGCCAGCGCTCGAGCCACCGCGTGCTCGGCCACCACCGTCTTGCCGGCCCCGGTGGGCGCGGCCACCAGCACGTTGCGGTCCTGGTCGATGGCGGCCAGCGCCTCCCGCTGGAAGCGGTCGAGGACGAACGGCTCCCCGCTCACGCTCAGGAGTTGAGCTCCGCAGCGGTCCGGCGGCGGGCCACGAGGGTGCCGATGATGATGGACACCTCGTAGAAGACCATCATCGGGATGGCCAGGGCGAACAAGCTGATCGGGTCCGCGCTGGGCGTGATGACCGCCGCCACCACGAAGATGATCACGATGCCGAACCGGCGGAACTGGCGGAGCTGCTTCGGCGTCAGCACGCCCACCAGCTGCAGCGCGACCAGCACGATCGGGAACTCGAAGCCCAGCCCGAAGGCCAGCATCATGTACACGATCAGCATCAGGTACTTCGTGGGCGAGTACTGGTAGACGAGGTTGTCGCCGCCGACGCTCTGCAGGAAGCTCAGGGCCGGCTCCAGCGTGTAGTACGCCACGGCCGCCCCGAACATGAACAGGAACGAGGCCGACACCACGAACGCCGAGGCGTAGCGTCGTTCGTTCTGGTACAGCCCCGGCGAGATGAAGCGCCACACCTGCCAGAGCAGGTACGGCATGGCGACCCCGATGCCGATGTACGCCGACATCTTGAGGCGGAGCATGAAGCCCTCGAGGGGATCGAGGACCTGGAGCTTGTCGGACACGTTGGGGTCGTCGCTCAGGCGCTCGAGCGGACCCATCAAGATGTTGAACACCGGCTGGTAGAGGATCCAACCCAGCGCCGAGCCGATGGCGATGGCGATCGCGCACTTGATGATGCGGCTGCGCAGCTCGATCAGGTGGTCCATCAGCGCCATGCGCCCGTCTTCAGGCGGCGCCTCTCGCACGGTGTCAGCCATCGGAACGGGCCCCTAGCCCGCGGCGCGGTCGGCGGGATCGATGGCCGGCCGAGCCGGCTCGTCCGGCGTGGCGGGAGCGGCGTCGGTGGTGACCGGCTCCGGGTCCGCCGTCTCGTTGCGGGCCACGACCTCCGCCGGGTCGTCGCTGACCGCCGTCTGCTCCGGCTCCGCCGGGGTGGCCGGCGCCATGGTGGCGCTGTGGGGCTTCTCGGTGGCCGACGTGTCCACCACGGAGTCCATGGCGCTCTTCATCTCGGCCTGGAAGCTGCTGGAGACCTTGCGCACCTCGGCCATGACGCTTCCGAACGTGCGCATCGCCTTCGGCAGCTGCTGCGGACCGATCACCACCAAGGCCACCAGGAAGATGACCAGGAGCTCTGGTCCTCCTGGCATGTTGAACATGCGGCGAGCCTACCGGCGGTGCATGCGGTCCACCGACTCGCGCGTGCGGCGGGTCTCCACGCGCAGCGGGATCAGGCCGTCCTCGAGGCGCCGGAAGCGGCGGTGCGCCGCCTGGGCCTCATCGGTGGCCTTGGCGATCGCCCGCAGGACCAGCGCCGCAGCGGCAGCACCGATCCCGAGCACGGCTGGCGGGGCGATCCAGGTGGTGTCCACGGCGCAGAGCGTAGCGGGGTCTCGGGCGTTTCGGGCGTCGGATTCCGCGGACCGTCAGCCCGGCGTCATCTTGCGCAGCGTGTCGATCCAGTCGTCGCGCTGCAGCAGGGCGTGGAAGTCGAGGAGATCGTCGTGGTCGATGGGATCGCCCTCGTGCACCTCGGTCAGCTCCTCGGGGAGGTGCCAGGTCACGAGGCGGACGCCCGACGTCACGAGCAGCTCCACGATCCGGGGCTCCGCGGACTTCACCACGATGCGGGAGCAGGTCGGGCACGAGAACGAGTAGGACCCTGCGCTGTTGGCGCTGCACACCCGCACCGTCACATCGGCGCTGGTCAGCTCCACATCGCCGCAGTCGCTGCAGCTCGCTCGAATCGTTGCCATCTCGCCTCCCGGACTTCCTGTCCGCAATCAATCGGCCCCTCCGGCGAGATGTTGAGGACCGGGGGTGCTGGCTCTGGTGGTTCCGATGCACCACCATGGCGACCGTGCCACCCCGGATCCCCACCCGCCTGGAGCGCCCGATCGGCTTCGCCCACCGTGGCGCCAGGGCACATGCGCCCGAGAACACCCTCGAGGCGTTCGGACTGGCGCTGAAGCTCGGCGCCACCGCCTTGGAGAGCGACGTGTGGCTCACCGCCGACGGCGTGGCCGTCCTCGACCACGACGGCCTGGTGGGCGGCCGGTTCCGCCGGCGCCCCATCGCCGAGATCGGCCGTGCCGACCTGCCCGCCCACATCCCCTCCCTCGTGGACCTCTACGAGGCGCACGGAACGGCCTTCGACCTGTCGCTGGACCTGAAGGACCCGCGCTCGGGCCCCACGGTGATCGCCGACTCGCTGGGCTTCGACGCGGCCATGGCCGACCGGCTGTGGCTCTGCAACCACGGCGCCGAACGGCTGGCAGGGCTCCGGTCCCTGTCGCCGCACGCCTGTCGCGGATCAAGGAGGGTCCCGAGCGGCGCGCGGCGCGGCTCCAGGAGCTGCAGATCGATGCCATCAACCTGCACCAGAGCGATTGGACGGGCGGCCTCGCCACCCTCTTCCACCGCTTCGGGATCTGCGCGTTCGGCTGGGACGCCCAATTCGACCGCGTGCTCGACGGCCTGCTGCGCATGGGCCTCGACGGGGTCTTCTCCGATCACGTCCCGCGGCTGGTCGACGCCCTCGCCCGCAACGCCGCGGCGCGCGGGTTCGATCCCGCGGGGCCGATCGTCAGCTGACCCCGGTCAGCTGACGTCCCAGGTGGGGCGGCTGTGCAGGAGCGTGCGCAGGTCGCCCGATCCCGACCGGTCCTGGGCCGCGGCCAGCTGCCGGTTGGTCTCGCTGCCGTAGTCGGGCCGGTCCACCGCTCGGAACACCCCGACCGGCGTCGGTTCGTGGGGGCCGGCGGACAGGCGAGACAGCGTGAACGCCAGCCCCGGCTCGGGACGGGCCTCGTCGTGGACGAGGACCGCCTCCTCCCCCACGTCGTCCACCCGCACGATCTGCGCCCGGCCCTGAGCGTCGATGGCGACGCCCTTCTCCTTCTCGGCGCCGAAGCGGACCGGCTCGCCGTGCACCAGCGGGATCAGCATGTCGTCGCGGGCCGACTTGGCGGTGATGGTCTCGAACGCACCGTTGTTGAACACGTTGCAGTTCTGGAAGATCTCCACGAAGGCCGCACCCCGGTGGTTGCGGGCCCGGCGGAAGACCTCCTGCATGTGCTTGCGGTCCATGTCGTGGGTGCGGGCCACGAACGTCGCCTCCGCCCCGAGGGCGACGCTGATCGGGTTGAACGGCTGGTCGAGCGAGCCGAACGGCGTGGACTTGGTGACCTTCCCCACCTCGCTGGTGGGCGAGTACTGGCCCTTGGTCAACCCGTAGATCTGGTTGTTGAACATCAGGATCGTGAGGTTCACGTTGCGACGCAGGGCGTGGATCAGGTGGTTGCCGCCGATCGACAACATGTCGCCGTCGCCGCCGACCACCCACACGTCGAGGTCGTCGCGCGCCATGGCCAGTCCGGTGGCGATGGCCGGGGCCCGACCGTGGATCGAGTGCATCCCGTACGTGTTCATGTAGTACGGGAAGCGGGCGGCGCAGCCGATGCCGGACACGAACACGGTGTTCTCCGGGCGGCCGCCCAGCTCGGGCATCAGCATCTGGACGGCCTTGAGGATGGAGTAGTCGCCGCAGCCCGGGCACCAGCGGACCTCCTGGTCGCTGCTCCAGTCCTTGGCGGTGGTGGCGTGGTCGAGGGTGTCGGTCACTGGTCCATCTCCTTCAGGAAGGCGGCCTCGAGCTCGCCGGCCGTGAACGGGACGCCCTGCACCTTGGCCACGGAGCGGGCGTCCACCAGGTACTCGGCCCGCAGGAGGCGGGACAGCTGGCCGAGGTTCAGCTCCGGCACCACCACCCGGGGGTAGCGGCGGAGCACTTGACCGGGGTTGGCCGGGAACGGGTTGAGGTGGACGAGGGGGGCGTGCGCCGCCCGCCTCCCGCGCCGGCGACATCGGTTGACCGCGCCATCGATGGCACCCCACGTCGAGCCCCAGCCGATGACCAGCAGCTCCGCATCGTCGACGTCGCCCAGGACCTCCACCGCAGGGATGTCGTTGGCGATGCCGGCCACCTTCTGGGCCCGGACGTGGACCATGTGCTCGTGGTTGGCCGGGTCGTAGGAGATGTTGCCGGTGCCGTCCTCCTTCTCGATCCCGCCGATGCGGTGCTCGAGACCCGGCGTGCCGGGGATGGCCCAGGGACGGGCCATGGTGAGCGGATCGCGCAGGTACGGCCAGAACTCCGGCTCGCCCGCCGCGTCGGTGTGGTTCGGCTCGGTGGCCAGCTCCACCGAGATGTCGGGCAGGTCCCCCACCTCGGGGAGCCGCCACGGCTCGGACCCGTTGGCGAGGTAGCCGTCAGAGAGCAGCAGCACCGGGGTCCGGTACTTGAGGGCGATCCGGGCGGCCTCGATGGCGGCGTCGAAGCACTGAGACGGGCTGTAGGACGCCACGATCGGGATGGGCGACTCGCCGTGTCGGCCGTACATCGCCTGGAGCAGATCGGCCTGCTCGGTCTTGGTGGGCAACCCGGTGGACGGCCCGCCGCGCTGGATGTCGACGATCAGCAGCGGGAGCTCCAGGCTCACCGCCAGGCCCATCGTCTCCGACTTCAGGGCGATGCCCGGACCGCTGGTGGTGGTGACCGCCAGATGGCCGCCGAAGGCGGCGCCGAGCGCCGCACCGATGCCCGCGATCTCGTCTTCGGCCTGGAGGGTCCGGATCCCGAAGTTCTTGTGCTTCGACAGCTCGTGGAGGATGTCGGAAGCCGGGGTGATCGGGTAGCCGCCCAGGAACACCGGCAGCTTCGCCAGCTGGCCCGCCGCCACCAGGCCCCAAGCCAGGGCGGTGTTGCCGGTGATGTTGGTGTAGGTGCCGGGGGCGTGCTCCGCCGGTCGGACGGCGTAGCTGTTCTCGAACAGCTCGGCGGTCTCGCCGAACGCGTGCCCCGTGGCGAACGCGGCCCGGTTGGCCGCGGCCACCTGCGGGTTCTTCGAGAACTTCTCGTCGATCCAGGTCAGGGTGGGCTCGGTGGGCCGGGTGTACATCCAGCTGACCAGACCGAGGGCGAAGAAGTTCTTGGACCGCTCAGCGTCCCGAGGCTTCACCCCCAGCGGCGCCACCGCGTCCTTCGTCAGCGACGTCATCGGCACCTCGTAGACCTTGTAGCGGTCGAGTGTCCCGTCGGTCAGCGGATCGGACCGGTACCCCGCCTTGGTGAGGTTCCGCTCCTCGAAGGCATCGGTGTTGACGATCACCGTCCCGCCGTCGACCAGGTGGTGCAGCTCGGAGCGGAGGGCGGCGGGGTTCATGGCCACCAGCACCGCGGGCGCATCGCCCGGCGTCGTGATGTCGTGGTCGGAGATGTGCACCTGGAACGCCGATACCCCCGCCAGCGTCCCGGCTGGGGCGCGGATCTCCGCCGGGAACTCCGGCAGCGTCGACAGGTCGTTGCCGAACACCGCGCTGGCCGACGTGAACCGGTCGCCGGTGAGCTGCATGCCGTCGCCGGAGTCGCCGGCGAAGCGGATGATGACCTGATCGATCTCGACCGGATCAGATGCGTGAGCAAGGTCGGCCACGTTGCCTCCTCGAGTGGTACCCCTGGGGAATCCCCTTCCCCATCGGGCAGGGTACCCACGCCGACACCGCTTCGCGGGTGACCCGGGGCCGGACGCGACGGTGCCCGGTCCGAGGGACCGGGCACCGTGGACGTCAGCAGGCGGACCCGATCAGGCGATCGACGCCTCGTAGATGCTCTTGATGGTGCTGTCGAGGGTGGCGTCGAACTCGGCGTCGGTCTGCTGGGCCGACAGGCCTTCGGTGAGCGCCCGGGAGAAGCTGGCGATCACGCCGGCGTTGCGGGCGAGGCGATCGTTGGCCTCCTCGCGGGAGTACCCGCCGGAGAGGGCGACGACGCGCAGGACGCTGGGGTGATCGACCAGCTCCTGGTAGAAGCCGTCGGTCTCGGGGAGGGTCAGCTTCAGCATGATCGGCTGGTCGGCCGGCTGCTGCTCGAGCTGGCGGAGGATGGCCGCCTTGAGCAGCGCCTCGGCCTCGGCCTTCTCGGGGCTGTTGATGTCGACCTCGGGCTCGATGATCGGCACCAGGCCGGCGGCCAGGATCTGACGGCCGACCTCGAACTGCTGGTCGACGACGGCATCCACGCCAGCGGGGTTCGCCAGCTTGATGACCGAACGCATCTTGGTGCCGAACATGCCCTTGGCCACGCCGCGGGCCAGCAGCTCGTCGAGCTCGGGCATCGGCTTCATGACCTGGGCACCGTCGGCCTCGTCGGCCAGGCCCTTGTCGACCTTCAGGAACGGGACCACCTGCTTGCGCTCCCACAGGTAGGTGCCGGTGTCGACGCCATCGACCTGACGGTCCATGGTCATCTCGAAGAGGATGGCGCCGACGACGCGCTCACCGGTGAAGCTCGGGCTCTCGATGATGCGGCTGCGCATGGCGTGGATCTGATCGAACATCTCGGCGTCGCCCGAGTACTGGTCCTCGTCGACCCCGTACAGCTTCAGGGCCTTGGGGGTGCTGCCACCGCTCTGGTCGAGGGCGGCGATGAAGCCGTTCCCGTTCCGTACCTGCTCGAGCTGGTCCTGGTTCATTGCTGCGGTTACCCCATCCTGGTCAGACGCTGACGCCCTCCATCTTGGCCGACGTCCGACGACCCCGCCCAACCCGCCGTGGGCGCCGGTGGGACCACGGCGGTCACCCGTCGTCGGTGCTGATGACGGCCGCCGCCGCCTCGAGCGCGGTGCGGACGCGCTTGCGGTGCGTGGCCGGGATGACCTGGTCGGCCACCACCTCGGTCCGGCTGCCCGTGCCCGCCGGCGTCCGGAAGAACCGCCGCCGGACCTGCCCGGTGACCACCACCTCGGTTCCCGACGCCAGTGCGAGCGTGCGGACCGGCGGCTCGAACAGCGCCACCGGGACCGACGCGGTGGCCCGGTCCGGATGGCGGACCGTGACCTCGAGCTGGGCGAGCCGGTCTCCAGACGGGAGCTCCCGGAGCTCAGGAGCGCGCGACAGCACGCCACGGACGATGACGACGTTCATGGATGACCTCCACGACAGCCGGCGGAGCCGGCACCTGATGGGAGGACGGCCACGGCCGTCGAGCGCTGCGGCCCGGACGGGAAGCCCGATCGAGGGGCCGCCGCTGCGGCCACCGATGACCCTACGCCCAGGGAGTGACGGTCAAGCGAGCGCGCTGGCCCGTTCGGGGGCGTCGGCGAAGTCGGGCTCTCGCTCGGCGACCCATCGGAACAGCTCCCGAGCCCGGGCGATGTCGCCCGCCCGCTCGTAGAGGTCGGCCAGCGCGTACGCCTGGCGCAGATGGTGGATCTGCGGGTTCTTGACCGTGCGGTGGCTCTTCTCCAGGAGCGCGATCGCGTCGGCGAGCTTGCCCCGGTCGGCCAGCGAGCCGGCCATCACGATGCGCCCCTCGGTGACCAGGTCGGCCGACGGCGACGCCTCGCGGAGGTCGTCCCAGAGCTCCTCGACCTGCCGGTGCTTGTTCAGCCCCCGGTAGGCGTCGGCGAGGACCGGGTTCTGCTCCGTGGAGCCGGTCATCTGCCGGAACGCCTCCAGCTCGGTGGCGGCGTCCTTCCACTTGCCGAGGCGGTAGTACGTCAGCCCCAGCAGCTCCCGGACCGTGGCGGCCTGCGGTGCCTGCTCGGCGATGGGCTTCAGCAGGGTCCGGGCTTCGGTGTAGCGCTCGCGCTCGAAGGCGTGGGCTGCCTCGCGGAGACGCTCGTTCGCCCGGTTGCCGCGCGTCGCGCCCAGCGCCTTGACCAGCTCCGCCTTGGCCTCGGCACCGCCCGTGCCGGCCCCGGCGTTGCGGTACTCCCGGCCGCGGCGCTCCTTCGTGGGACCCTCCGCCGGCGGCTTGCGGGTGCCCCGGCCGGCGCTCTTGGCTCCGGACCGGGCGGGGGCGGGCTTGCGATTGGCCCGGGTGACCGCGCTGGCCGCCTCGTCGCGCACGTCATCGACGCGCACCCAGGGGTCCGAGGTGCGCGACGAGGGCGCCGGGCGCTCGTCGCGCCCGCGTGCGCCGACGCTGTCGCGGGCGTCGAACTCCTCCGCGGTCAGCCGACCTGCACCCTTCCGGCCCAGGCTCCCCCACTGCTTGGGACCGGCGGTGCGGCTCTCCTCGCGCTCGGGTCGCCCAGCGCCGCGCGGCGGCGCTCCCTTGCGGGGCGGGGCCCCCTTGCGGGTGCTGTTGGAGGGCTTGCTTCCAGGCTTGCCACTGCTGCGAGCGCCAGCGGCACCGGAGCGAGCGCCGGTACCGGGCTTCTTCCCACTGGTGCCGCCGCGCGACGAAGATCGGTCGTTCGGGGCCACGGCGTCACCCTAACCGGGCCGGTGCGTCGGATAGGTTTCCGGCCACCGGGTGAGCAGGCAGGCACCCGCCAGGAGGGAACCCGAGCCGTGGCCGACACCCCCGCAGCCGATCCGGCTGCCGACACCGCAACCAACGACCGTGCGCCGAAGCAGGCTCCGCTGGTCCTGATCGCGCTCATCTTGGTGGCTGCGGTCGCCAACCTGAACCTGGCGGTGGCCAACGTCGCCCTCCCTGACATCGGCAAGGCCTTCGACGCCTCGCAGTCGTCGCTGAACCTGATCGCCGTCGGCTACTCGCTGGGCCTGGCCGCGTCGGTGCTGTACCTCGGTGCGCTCGGCGACCGGTACGGCCGCAAG
The DNA here is from genome assembly GCA_937926025.1 of uncultured Acidimicrobiales bacterium. Lineage (GTDB taxonomy): Bacteria > Actinomycetota > Acidimicrobiia > Acidimicrobiales > Iamiaceae > Aquihabitans. Next base: position 2,488 of record CALANQ010000484.1, on the reverse strand, counting down.
ATGATGCTCATCTTGGGCGTCTCGCTCTCGGTCCCGGCCTGCCTCTTGGCGGCCGCCGCCCCGAACGAGCAGGTCCTCATCGCAGCTCGGCTCCTGGGCGGCATCTCGGCCGGCATGGCCTATCCCACCACCCTCGCCCTGATCACCGCCCTGTGGTCCGGACCCAGCCGCACCCGGTCGATCGCGCTGTGGTCGGCGCTCGGTGGGGCCATCTCCTCGCTGGGTCCCCTCGTGTCCGGCGCCCTCCTGGAGCACTTCTACTGGGGCTCGGTGTTCCTGATCACCCTCCCCCTGGCGGTGCTCGCGCTCCTCTTGGCCCTGCGATTCGTGCCGGCCCACGTCAACGAGGCCACCGATCCCGTCGACAACCTGGGCGGCATCCTGTCCGCCGTCCTGGTGGGCGGGCTGGTCCTGTCCATCAACTTCCTGCCCATCCCCGATCAGCGGTCGATGGCTCTTGGCCTGCTCGCCATCGCCCTGGCCGCCGGGGTCGGGTTCATCCTGCGCCAGCGCCGCGTCGCGAACCCGTTGTACGACCTCGACGTCGCCGCCCGCCGCATCTTCTGGGTGGCCGCCTGCGCCGGTATCATCGTCTTCGGCTCGCTGATGGGCGCCATGTTCATCGGCCAGCAGTTCCTCCAGAACGTCCTGGAGTACGACACCCTCAGCGCCGGCGCCGCCATCCTGCCTGCTGCGCTCCTCATGATCGTCGCCGCGCCCCGGTCGGCGAAGCTCGTCGAGGCCAAGGGGGCCCGCTTCACCCTCCTGCTCGGCTACGCCTTCTGCTTCGGCGGGTTCCTCACCATGTTGCTGCTGTGGAACGACTCCGCCCACTACGGGGTGGTCGCCCTGGCGTACGCGCTGATGGGCGTGGGCGTCGGCCTCGCCGGCACCCCCGCATCCCGCTCGCTGACCAGCTCGGTCCCGGTGTCGCGTGCCGGCATGGCCTCGGGCACCGCCGACCTCCAGCGCGACCTGGGCGGCGCCATCATGCAGTCGATCCTCGGCGCCGTGCTCACCGCCGGCTACGCCAAGTCGCTGACGGCGATGATCTCCACCTCACCGAACGCCGACAAGGTGTCGTCATCGGTGCAGGCCCAGCTCACCAAGTCGTTCTCCAGCGCCGAGATCACCGCCGAGCAGTACCCGCAGTACTCGCACCAGATCGTCGAGGCCGCCCGGCAGGCGTTCGTCGACGGTCAGGACAAGGCGTACCTCGCCGGACTGGCGGCCGTTGTCATCGGCGCCGTGCTGGTAGCGGTCCTCTTCCCCAAGCACGAAGCGGAGAAGGCCATGCTCCAGTCCTACCTGGACGAGGACACGGCCGCGGCGGCCGCGGCCGGTGCCGCCTGACGAAGCCTGACGCCCCACCGTGGCGAACGCCGGGCCGTAGCGTCAGGGCGTGACCGACCTCCCGCCGCCCCCGCCGCCGGACCGTTGGCCCACGGCCGGCCGTCCGACCGCACCGGGAGGCCCCGACAACCCTCGCCTCCTGCCGAACCGCCGCGTCCACCTGGTGGCGGCGGCGGTGGAGCGGGCCGAAGCGCAGCGAGCCGAGCTCGAGGCCGAGATGGCGCGCACCGGCCAGCAAGACGCCCTCCTGGTAGCCGAGGTGACCGCGCACCGCTCCCCCGATGGGGGGGCCTGGACGGAATCGACCTGGATCCAGGGGCGCACCACGGTGCTGGCCGAGGTCGACGTGGTGGTGCTGCGCACCGTCCCCGCCCATGTCGATGGCCACCCGCACTCTCTCGCGCTGCGATGGGATGTGGTGGCGCGTGTCTGCGGCGCCGGCTGCTGGCAGCCCATCGCCGGCCTGGATCCACCGCGCTGGATCACCCGGCGCTGGCCTTCTGCCGAGGAGGGCCGGGTGCTCGAGGCGTTGAGTCTCCCCGACCACCCCGCCGCCGACTAGGGGCGAAAACGAGAAGAGGGCCCCCACCGAAGTGGGGACCCTCCTCGAAGAAATCCGGCGACGACCTACTCTCCCAGGGCGAATCCACCCAAGTACCATCGGCGCAGTCTGGCTTAACTTCCGTGTTCGGGATGGGAACGGGTGTGACCCAGACGCGATAGTCACCGAAACCTTGTCAAGAGCGAGCGCCACCTGGCGCTCGAGCCCTCGAGGACTCCATAGCGAGCACGAACTTCTTTGTCGATCCAAGCCCTCGGCCGATTAGTACCGGTCGGCTGAACGTGTTACCACGCTTACACCTCCGGCCTATCAACGTGTTGGTCTATCACGGGCCTTACCTGGTTAACCCAGTGGGAAACCTCATCTAGAAACAGGCTTCGCACTTAGATGCTTTCAGCGCTTATCCCTTCCGTAGGTCGCTAATCAGCAATGCCCTTGGCAGGACAACTGACACACGAGAGCTACGTCCATCCCGGTCCTCTCGTACTAGGGACAGGCTTTCTCAAGTTTCCTCCGGCTGCAGAGGATAGGGACCGAACTGTCTCACGACGTTCTAAACCCAGCTCGCGTACC
>CALANQ010000483.1 GCA_937926025.1 uncultured Acidimicrobiales bacterium | reverse complement strand
AACACGTTCGGCCCCCGCACCTCGATCTCGTCGGTGCCGGGAGCGAGGCGGAGCTCCACGCCGGGCAGCGGCAGCCCGACCGTGCCCGCTCGCCGGTCGCCGTCGTAGGGGTTCGACGTCAGCATCACCGTCTCGGTCATGCCGTAGCGCTCGATCAGGTGGTGGCCGGTCTGGCGGGCGACGGCGGCGTGGAGACCGGCGTCGAGCGGCGCCGAGCCCGACACGCCGAGGCGCAGCGGCGCCAGCTCCCCCAGGCGACCGGTGGCCTCGAGCCGGCTCCACATGGTGGGCACGCCGAACAGGAGCGATGCGCCGTGCCGGACGACGGCGTCGAGTGTGTCGGCGGCATCGAACGACGGTCGGAGGACCACCCCGGCGCCCGCGGTGAGCGTGCCGTGCAGCCCCACGCCCAGCCCGTGCATGTGGAAGAGGGGCAGCGGCAGGCCCAGCCGGTCCTCGGCCGTCCACCGCCACGCCAGCCCGAGCGCCTGCGCCGAGGCCAGCAGGTTGCGGTGGCTCAGCAGCGCGCCCTTCGGGGCGCCGGTGGTGCCCGACGTGTAGGCGAGGATGGCCGGGTCATCGGCGCCGACGCCGTCGAGCCAGGCCGGGTCCGGGCCGTCCGGGAGCGCCACGTCGGTGCCGGTCACGACGAGGGGACCGTCGCCTGCGGCCTGCTCGATCCAGCGGCCCCGCTCGGCGTCGTCCACCACCGCCAGTGCCGGGGTGGCGTCGTGCACGAGGTGGGCCAGCTCCCGCTGCCGGTAGGCCGTGTTGGCGGGGATGACCACCAGCCCGATCCGGAGGGCGGCGACGTGGGCCACCACCAGCTCGGTGGAGGCCGATGCGGACAGCAGCATCCGGTCGCCGGGGTGCAGGCCGGCGGCGGCGAGGCGGGCGGCGACCGTCCGGGACCGGTGCTCGAGCTCGTCGGCGGTGATCCAGCCCTCCCGGTCGTCGTGCACCACCGGGTGTCCGGGATCGGCCGACCACCGGGCCGTCCACGCGTCGACCAGGCTCACCCGGCCGAGGTCGTCCACCGCGCTCGCGGGCGTGCCGGCGGGGAGGTGGACGTCCCACGGGGTCATGGCACGCCACCGTACCGACCGTCGCCTCCTACGATCGCTGGATGCCCGACCTGCGCCGCCACCTGGTCCCGATGGTCGGCCGGGACCCCGGCGAGGAGCACCGGGCGTCGACTCCCCTCGAGCTGCTGTTCGACCTCAGCTTCGTGGTGGCCATCTCGGTGTCCGCCGGCGAGCTCCACCACGAGGTGGCGGCCGGGCACCTCCACGACGGCCTCGTGGGGTACCTCACCACGTTCTTCGCCATCTGGTGGGCGTGGATGAACTTCACCTGGTTCTCGTCGTCGTTCGACACCGACGACGTGGCCTACCGCCTGCTGACGTTCGTGCAGATCACCGGCGTCCTGGTGCTGGCGGTCGGGATCCCCGACGCCTACGAGGGCGACTTCGCCCTCGCCACCGTGGGCTACGTCATCATGCGGCTGGCGATGGTGACCTTCTGGCTGCGGGCCGCCCGGGCATCGGAGGGGCGGCACACCGCGGCCACCCGGTACGCGATCGGCATCGCCGTGGTCCAGGTCTTCTGGGTGGCCCGCCTGTTCGTGCTGGAGGACCACGGCCTGGCCACGTTCCTCGTCCTGGTGCTGGCCGAGCTGGCGGTGCCGGCCATCGCCGAGCCCGATGCCCGGGAGACGGCGTGGCACCCCGAGCACATCGCCGAGCGCTACGGCCTGTTCACCATCATCGTGATCGGCGAGTCGATCCTGGCGGCGACGGGGGCCATCCGCACCGCGCTCGACGGCGGGTTCTCCACCGAGCTGCTCACCATCGCCGCCGGCGGCCTGGTGCTGGTGTTCGGCCTGTGGTGGCTCTACTTCGAGCGCAGCGCCCACGAAGGGCTCACGGAGATCGGGCGCGGCGCGTTCCTCTGGGGCTACGGGCACTACGTGCTGTTCGCCGCCCTGGCCGCGCTCGGCGCCGGCATCGGCGTGGCGGCCGAGGTGCCCGGCGAGCACGGCCTGGCCATCTCGCCCGTGGGCCAGGCGCTGGCGGTGGGCATCCCGGCGGGGATCGCGCTGGCCACCATGGCCCTGCTCCAGGCGTTCCTCCACCACGAGGCGCCGGCTCGGACGCTCCGGCTCCTCGCCGCGGCCCTGGCCATCGTGGTCCTCGGTGCCATCGCCGAGATCCCCCTCGGGGTCGACGTGGCCCTCATGGGGTTGGTGATGGCCGTGACGGTGGCCGTCGACGTGGTGATCCTCGCGGCCCCGTCCCCGGCCCCCGGGCCCGACGGCGAGGCGCCTCAGCCGGTGTAGGTGGGCGTGCCGGGCACGGCCGTGGCCGGCACCGGCGACGCCGCACCGCCGGACACGGTGCTGGTGGTCGTGGTCGTGGACGACGACGAGACCGGGCAGCTGGGCAGCGCCCCGAGGGTGTCGATGGTCAGGTCCGGCGTGGCCGGTTTGGAGCCGTCGGGGTTGGGCGCGGCCACGGCGATGACCATCACGAACAGCTGGCGGGGTGGCGGCTCGCCCTCGCAGATCCCCACGGAGCGTCCGGCCGCCGTGTTGCCCGCCACCGTCGTGCCCTCCTGGCCGTGCACCCAGCGGTACGGGCTGTCGTTGGCGCCGGTGGTGACGTTGTCGCGCAGCACGGTGCCCGTCACCGGCTGGTGGAGCACCTCGGTGCGGTACGGGGTGCCGATGATCACCGGGTGCTGGTCGGCCGCTGTGGTCTGGAAGCGGTTGGCCTCCACGGTGGTGCCGTCGTCCTCCACGCGCACGCCGTAGGTGACGGCGTCGAAGCGGTTGCCCCGGATGGTGTTGTCCGGTGCGTGGTCGAGCGTGACCACCTTGCCGGGCTCGTCGACGTAGGGCTCGTCGGAGCAGTCCATCGGCAGGAGGTTCTCTCCCATGCGGGAGCCGACCCAGACCCCGTTCAGCTCCTGGCTGATGTCGTTGTCCTCGATCAGGTTGCGGGCGGCGGGGACCCGGCGCTCGAACCAGTTGGGCTTGCTCACGAACTCGCCGCAGTTCTCGTAGAGGAAGATGGCCCCGAACGAGTTGCGGGCGAACGTGTTGCCCCGGACCACGTTGTCGGTGGACCCGTCGATGGACAGGCCCTCGCGGCCGGTGCCCCAGTACCAGACGGTGGACCCGCCGACGTCGAACGTCGACCCCTCGGGGCCGTTCTCGGTGAAGCCGTTGTGGGTGAGCGAGTTGCCCTCGATGGTGTTCCGGCGCGAGCCCGCCTCCAGGTAGATGCCGGAGCTGCCGGTGTCGTGGACGTCGTTGCCGGTGATGGTCACGTCGCTCACGTAGGCATCGACGTAGACGCCCACGCCCCGGGACCCGCTGAACTCGTTGCCGGCCAGCACGATGTTCGCCGTGTTCGACAGGTACTCGCTGCCGGCCGGAAGGAAGCGGGCGTCGTCGCGCCGGACCCGCAGGTTGTTGAGGAACCCCTCGACGTGGCAGTTGGTGACCGTCACGTTCGACAGGTCGACGTCGTTGGGCGTGCTGATGAGGATGCCCACCCCTTGGTCCACGGCGGCGTCGATGGTGGCGCCCTTGCAGTCGAGGGTGGTGTTCGAGGCCGTGATGTCGAACCCGGCGGTGTAGGTGCACGACGGATCCAGCTCCGCGTCGCCCGTGACCTGCACCCGGGTGGTGGCCTGGTCGCACCCGATGACCACCGGTGCGGCACCGGCGGGGCGCGGTGCACCGATGAGCGCCGCCGCCGCTGCAGCGACGACGAGCAGGACCACGACCCCCCGGCGAACCATGCGCCGACGGTAGCGGAGCCTCAGCTGGCGACGATCACGCTCTTGCCGTCGGCGGAGGTGATCCGGTACTGCGACGGGTCGAAGCGCCGGGTGCGGTGGCGGAACACGAACGTGAAGTCCGGCCACAGCGACGAGTTCCGGCCCTTGTCGTCGAGGTACCAGCTCTGGCAGCCACCGGTGTTCCACACGGTGCGGGCCACCTTGGCCTGGACCTCCTCGTCGTAGGCGCGCAGGGCGTGCGCGCGGATCTCCAGCGTGGAGGCGCCGAGCCGGTCCATGGTGCGGAGGGCGTCCATGATGTAGTTCACCTGCGACTCGATCATGTACACGATCGACGTGTGCCCGAGGCCGGTGTTGGGGCCGACCAGGAAGAACAGGTTGGGGAACTGGTCCACCGTGGTGCCGAGGAAGGCCGACGCGCTGTCGGCCCAGTGGTCGGCCAGCTTCACCCCGTTGCGCCCCCAGATGGTGTGGGTGGCCGGGATGTCCACCACGTGGAAGCCGGTGCCCAAGATGATGGTGTCGGTGGGGATCTCGGCGCCGTCGCGGGTGACGATGGTGGTGGGGGTGATGCGGGCGATGCCCGAGGTCTCCACGGTGACGTTCGGCTGGGTGAGGGCGGGGTAGTAGTCGTTGCTGAGCAGCACCCGCTTGCAGCCGAGGGTGTAGTCGGGGGTGAGCTTCTCCCGCAGCTCCGGGTCCTCGACCTGGGCGTGGAGGTGGGCCCGGGGGAGCTTCTCGCCCCGCCTGAGGATGGACGGCCGGCGCGTGAAGCCGACGGCCGTGAGCTCCCGCAGGGCGTAGACGAACGCCCGGGTCAGCGCGAGCGCACCCGGGATGTGCCGGAACGCGAACCGCTCGAGCGGCTTGATGGGCCGTGCGGTGCGGTGCATGACCCACGGGGGCGTCCGCTGGAACAGGGTGAGGTGCCCGACCTCCGGCTGGATCTCCGGGACGAACTGGATGGCCGATGCGCCGGTGCCGATCACCGCCACGTTCTCTCCGGCGAGGTCGTGGTCGTGGTCCCACTGCGCCGAGTGGAAGATGGAGCCGGTGAACGTGTCGATGCCGTCGATGTCGGGGAGGCTGGGCTCGCTGAGGGGGCCGAGACCGGCGACCACCACCTGACCCTCGAAGCTGCCGTCGCTGGTCTCCACGGTCCACACGTGCCGGTCGTCGTCCCACCGGGCGCCCTCGACGGTGCACCCGAACCGGATGTGCGGGAGCAGGCCCTCGTCGGCGGCGACCTTCCGCAGGTACGCCCAGATCTCCGGCTGCGGCGAGTAGGTGTTGGACCACTCGGGGTTGAGGGCGAACGAGAACGAGTAGAGGGCGCTGGGCACGTCGCACGCGCACCCGGGATAGGTGTTGTCGCGCCAGGTCCCGCCGACGTCGTCGGCCCGCTCGAGGATGAGGAAGTCATCCATGCCCGCCCGCTTGAGGCGGGCGGCCATGCCCAGGCCGGCGAACCCCGTGCCGATGACGATGACCCGCGCGGACCGGGCCGTCGGGTCCGGGGCAGCGGTCCGGGTACGGGGGGAGAAGGCCGTGGTCATGTTCGCTCCTGGGTGGCGGCGCCGGGGCCGCGGTGCTTGTTGATCCGCGGTCAACAAGGCTATGGCAATGCTGACCCAGGGTCAATAAGCTGGGGGCGTGACAGCCGCCACCCCGCCGGTCCGCAGCCGCCTCAGCCCCGACGAGCGCCGGGCCCAGCTCCTGGCCCTCGGTCTCGAGATGCTGCGCGAGCGCGCCCTGCACGAGCTGTCGGTCGACGAGCTGGCCGCGTCGGCCGGCATCTCCAAGGCGCTGGTGTTCCACTACTTCGGCTCCAAGCCCGAGCTGCTCCAGGCCATCGCCTCGGCGGCCGCCGATGAGTTCATCGCCGTCACCGAGCCCGACCCCGCCCTGTCGCTCGACGACCAGCTCGAGCAGTCCATGGCCGCGTTCGTGCGCTACGTCGCCGACAACCAGGTCGGATACGCCATGCTCGTGCGGGGTCCGGCCAGCACCGACGAGGCCATGCGCGAGCTGTTCGAGCGCACCCGCACCCGGGTCGTCGACCGCATCATCGACAAGCTCGGGCCGCTGGACCCGGCGCCTCCCGGGTTCCGCCTGGTGGTGCGCGGCTGGGTGGCCTTCGCCGAGGAGGTCACCACCACCTGGGTGAGCGATCCGTCGGTGGGCGAGGACGTCCTGCTCGACCTGCTGCGCGACTCGCTGACCCGCCTGGTGGAGCTGGCCTTCGCCGAGCCCGTGGTGCGGACCGGCGCCTAGGCCGGGTCGGGCACCACGCCCCGGAGCCCATCGGCTCCGAAGAGCGGTTCGATGGCCCCAGCCAGCGACGGCCCCCGCCGCAGGCTCTGGCCCCCGTCGACCGTGATGACCTGGCCGGTGAGCCAGGTGGACTCCGGACCCACCAGGAACCGGACCAGCGACGCGATGTCGTCGGGCGATCCCACGCGGTCGATCGGGGTGTTCTCCCGGTACGACTCCAGGACGGGCCCGCCCGCCGTGATGAACTCCACCAGATCGGTGTCGATCAGCCCGGGGCACACGGCGTTGACGCGGACCCAGCTGGGGCCGAGCTCGTCGGCGGCCTGGCGGCACAGCTGGTTGATGCCCGCCTTGGCCGGGCCGTAGGCGCCGAACCACGGGTGCACCAGCGACCCGGCGGTGGACGAGATGGCCACGAACGAGCCGCCGCCCCCACGGACCATCGAGGCGGCGCCGTGCTTGAGGGCGAGCATGGTGCCGGTGAGGTTGAGGGCCGTGGTGGCCGCCCACTCGTCGACGCCCAGCTGGGTGACCGGGCCGATGGACGTGCTGCCGCCCGCGTTGGCGACCACGGCGGCCAGCGGACCGCCGGCGTGCGCCTCGGCGGCGCGCACCGCCGCGACCACCGCCTCCTCGTCGGTGACGTCGGCCGTCACCGGGTGCAGCGCGCCGGGACCGTCGCCCAGGTCCGCGCCCGCCACCGCCGCGTCGAGCCGCTCGGCGGACCGGCCGCAGATGGTGACGGTGGCACCGTCGGCCGCGAGGCGGGTGGCGATGGCCAGTCCGATGCCGCTGCCGCCGCCGGTGACGAGGGCGCCCGTGCCCTCCAGGGGGTGGGCGGTCACTTCTTCTTGGCCGGCATCAGTGCCGAGAGGATGACGAGCACGCCGCCGCCGATGGCGAGGTAGAAGCCGATGGCGGTGGTGGCCTTGAAGCTCGACGGGAAGTTGTCCGTGACGAAGCTGGCGATCTCCGCCCAGTTGGCCGCCGTCACGCCGATGATGGCGATGCCCAGCAGGATGGCCAGGATCCGGGCGACCGGTCGGGCGATCCCCGTGAGCAGGACGAGCGACACCACGACGGCGGCGGCGGCCAGCGCCACGATGGCGTAGGGCGTCTGGGTCTTCAGGAGCCCGTCGCCCTCGGTGAGCGACCACGCGGTGACCGTGCCGGTGCTGCCGAGCTTCACCCAGCCGGAGAACACCCCGACCAGGACGAGCACGGAGCCGATGAGACCGACCAGGCCGCCCAGGACCGAGCCGCCCTTCTTCGCTGCGGGCGGGGCCTCCGGGGTGGCGCCCCAGGCGGGCGCCGCCGCGGCGCCCGGGGCCTGCCAGCCGGCGCCAGCGGGTGGCGCAGGCGGCGCGTAGGCGGGCGCGCCGGCCGGCGGGGCCGTGGGAGGCGCGGGCTGCTGCCAGGTCTGCGGGGGCGGAGCCGGTGCCGCCGTGGGCGGCTCGGTGGGCGGGGTCCAGGGACCAGCCGGCGGTGCCGAGGGCGGCGGGGGAGGAGGGGTGGACCCGGCCGCGAACGCGCCGGGTGCGGCGCTGGGCGGGGGCGGCGTGACCTGGGTGGCGTCGTTCAACCCGGGCGTCTCCACCCGCGTCGCATCGTCGACCGGCGGTGCCGCTGCGGGCGCGGCGGGTGCGGCCATGGACTGGCCGCACCCCGTGCAGAACGCAGCCGCAGCCGGCACCTCGGTGCCGCAGTTGGAACAGGTGGTGGTGTCGCTCACTCGGGCCAGCCTTCCTCAATCCGGGGGTCGGGCCATTCTGCCCGAGGACGAGGACCTCAGCTGACCGAAGTCAGTTCCGGAGCTTCGCGAGCAGCCGGAGGATCTCCAGGTAGAGCCACACGAGGGCCAGCATCAGGCCGAAGGCGGCGAACCACTCCATGTACCGCGGCGCCTTGTAGTCGACGGCGGTCTTGATGAAGTCGAAGTTCAGCAGCAGGTTGAGGGAGGCCACCACCACGACGATGAGGCTGAAGCCGATGCCGACGGGCGAAGCCGAGTTGACGATGGGGAGGCTGCTGCCGAACAGGCTGGCGATGATGTCGACCAGGTAGACGAGGAAGATCGCCCCCATGCCGGCGAGGATGCACATCCGCAGCTTCTGGGTGACCCGGATGGTGCCGGTGGCGAACAGGACCATCATCGTGATGAACACGCCGAAGGTGAGCAGCACGGCCTGGACGACGATGCCCGGGTACTGCGCCTCGAAGATGGCGGAGATCGATCCGAGCGCCAGGCCCTCGCCCACGGCGTAGATCGGGCCGGTGATGCGGGCGATGCGGGGCTTGAAGATGGTCACCATCGCCAGCACGAACGTGCCGATCCAGGCGAGGAAGATCCACGCCGGCGGGTTGGCGGAGTACACCTTCTCGCCGCTGGCGGTCATGCCCTCGTACACCACGTCGACGGCCTGCCACCCGAAGACGCCGGCGACCATGAGCAGGAGCAGCAGGATGCCGGTGGCGGTCATGGTGCCGCTGATGCGCATGGTGTCGCCGCCGGTGGTGGCCGGCGGGCGGGTGGCCTGGCCGGCGCCGTAGGTGGCGGCGCTGGCGCCGGCGGCGGCGTTCGGGTCGAACATGCCGGGGGGCAGCTCGTTGGCGGGGGAGCCCCACCCGGGCTCGAAGGCGCCCGGCTGCTGGTTGGCCGCCGTCTCCTTCTGGAAGATCTTGGGATTCAACGCCGGGTTCGTCATGGGCACCATTGTGCCCGACGGCGGGAGCGGTTCCCCGCCGGGACGCGAAAGACCGCCGGCCGAAGCCGGCGGTCTCCCTGCGATCTCGAGAAGAGGATCAGATCACGCGGACGTTCTGGGCCTCTTCGCCCTTGCGGCCCGGGGCCACGTCGAACTCGACGTGCTGACCCTCGTCCAGGGTCTTGTAGCCGGTGCCCTGGATGTTGGAGAAGTGGACGAAGACGTCGTCGCCGTCTTCCCGGGAGATGAAGCCGTAGCCCTTCTCGGAGTTGAAGAACTTCACGGTGCCTGTTGCCAAGGTATTTCTCTCTCTGTGCTTTGCGCGGACCCGTCCGAGCGACGTGTCCGGCCCACAGGGTAGGCCAGAAACCGTGGCGGTGAAAGGGTTCTTGCGCGTCGATGCCCGGCGGGGTGCATCGCACCCCACCGGGCATCACTGGAGGTGGCGGCGGGAATCGAACCCGCGTGGACGGCTTTGCAGGCCGTTGCCTCAGCCACTCGGCCACGCCACCAGGCCGAGCCACCCTAGCGAAGCGCGCTCCCCGGCCCGGAAGGGGAAGGGCGCCGGGAGCCCGCGATCAGGCGGTGCAGGCCACCACGGCGTTGGAGTAGATCCGCATGGCCTCGCTGTCGGCGGGCAGCTTCGACGTGCGGTCCAGGGCGGCGATGGTGGGGGCGTCGAGCACCTTCATGATGCAGGCCGCCTGGGAGCGGGAGAAGGTGGACTCGATGCGGGCCTGCACCCGGTCCTCGCGCTGCTCCGCCGGGGACTTCGGGTCCGACGAGCAGCCCACGGCCGTGGCGGCGAGCACGACCATCAGGCTGGCCGCGGCCAGCGCGCGCCTAGCCCTCATCGATGCACGTCGCAGCGGCGTCCTGGTACTGCTGGCTCTCGGCGAACGCGTTGAGGTCGGCGGCCTCCACCACGGCGTCGGGGCCGACCTCGTCCACGATGCACGTGGCCTCCTCCTTGCCGAGGCCGAAGTCCCGCAGCCGCTCCACCGCCTGCTTCTGCGGCCCGCTGGACTCGGGATCGGAGCCGCTGTCGCTCGAGCACCCGGCGGCCGACGCCACGAAGCAGGCGGCGACCAGGACCAGGGCCGCGGTGCGGGGCGATCGGACGGTCACGGGGCCTCCTCGGGGGCGCGGTGCGGATGCGGACGGGGGACCCTCGCATCCTCGCGCAGCCCGTCTCGGCGCTGGCGTACCCCGGCGGCAGCAGGGCGCCGCCGACGTGCCGGTTTGCGCCGACCCGGCTGGTCGACTGAACTTGGAGGCCACGTGTCCACCGTTGCGAAGGGGTTCAGGGCAGGCTCATGGCTATCGAAGTCGAGACCAAGGACTGCACGCCGCTGGGTGATGCGGAGCTCGCGGAGATGGCGGACCTGTGCACCGATGCTCCGAGCCAGTTCGAGGTCGGCGTGCTCTCCAAGGCCGCCGAGGCCTGGGTGCTGGTCACCCTCGCCCGAGAGGCCGGGAAGCTGAAGGGCTTCTCCTTCAGCACGCTCGAGCGCATCGGCGGGACGCCCAGCGTCATCGTCGGGCTCGCCTCCATCAAGCGCACCTCCAAGCGCGACACCGTGCTGCGGGCCATCGTCCACGACCAGCTGCGGCGGGCCGTCCTGGCCTTCCCGGACGAGGACGTGCTGGTGGGCACCCGCTTCGCCACCGTCTCGGGCTACGAGGCGTTCAAGACCCTCGTGGACATCGTCCCCCGCCCGGACTACCTGGCCACCGGCGAGGAGCGGGCCTGGGGCCGGCGCCTCGCCAAGCGCTTCGGCATCAACGCCAGCCGCTACGACGAGCGCTCGTTCATCGTGCGGGGCGACAACAGCTATCCCGAGGTCCTCGACCACGATGCGCTGAAGCCCGAGAAGCTCGACGCCGGCTTCGAGGTCTTCTTCGAGGCGGTCGACGATGCCCGCGGCGATGCGCTCATCGCCTTCGGGTGGGCCACCGCCGACGACCTCCTGAAGCTCACCTGATCCCGCAGCGGCCCGTGCCGCGCTGATCCGGTCGACCGCCATGGAGTTCAGCGACGCCGTCCGGGCCCGTCGGATGGTCCGGGCGTTCACGGATGCGCCGGTCGATCCCGGCGTCATCGACCACCTGTGCGATCTGGCCCGGCGCGCCCCGTCGGCCGGCAACAGCCAGGGCGTGGACCTGCTGGTCCTGGAGGGGCCGGGTCAGGTGGGGGCGTACTGGGATGTGACCCTGCCCGAGCCGCGCCGGGCGGCGTTCCGCTGGCCCGGGCTGGTGGCGGCGCCGGCGCTGGTGCTGGTGGTCACGGACCCCGACGCCTACGTGCGCCGCTACGCCGAGGCGGACAAGGCGGCGACGGGGCTGGGGGCGGGCGAGGACGCCTGGTCGGTGCCGTACTGGTGGGTCGACGCCGGCGCCGCCGCCGAGCACCTGCTGCTGGGCGCCGTGGAGGCCGGGCTGGGCGCCTGCCTCTTCGGGCTGTTCGGCCACGAGGCGGCGGTGGCCGACGCGTTCGGCGTGCCTCCCGGGCGGCGGATCGTGGCGGCGATCGCCCTCGGGCACCCGGCGGAGGATGCTCCGGGCCGTTCCAGCGGGCGGTCGCGGCGGCCGTTGGGCGACGTCATCCACCGGGGCCGGTGGGAAACGCCCTGATTCCCCGTGTGAAGATCCCGTGCAGGGGTGCACCGGATCTGCACCGGGTCGTGAGGTGGGCGTGGTCCGCGCGGGGGAGGGGCCGAGGGGCGCGGGCGCCCGGCCGGCCCGACGTCGTCCCTGCTCACGGGGGCGATCTCCCGTGCTCCCGACGGGTGGGCCGGGGATCCGGCGTCACCGATGCCCGTCATCTCCCGATCCGATAGCACGCTCCGTGAGGATCGCATGTGACGATTCTCACGTGTCGATTGGGTTACGGAATCGTGGAATCGGTGACAGAATGACCGACACCCCCTGTGGGCGCAGCGGTGCTCGATGCCCCCGCCCACCCCCGTCTCCGCAAAGGGAGCTTGCAGAAAATGAACAAGGAAATGGCGCGCGCCAAGCGCGACGAACAACCTCCGAGTACCGCCGGCACGTCCGCCGGGCGTGCCCGCTTCTGGACCGTGGCGGTCTCCGTCATGGCCATCGGCCTGGTGGCGGCCATCGCCCAGGTCGCGTCGGCCGAACCCATCGCCGACGCCGTGTCCACCACGGCCAAGGTCGCCACGACCGTCACCGTGCCCGAGGCCCGAGAGGCCCGGCCGGCGAGGGCCGTGGCGCAGAAGCCCGAGACCACCGTGTTCTCGGAGCTCGGCGACGTGACGCTGGTGAGCGGGGCGACCGCCTCGAACGCAGCGGCCAGCGTGGACGCCACGCCCCCGCCCCCGCCCCCCACGACCACCACGACGACCACCACCACGGCGCCCCCGGCCCCGGCCCCCGCTCCGGCGCCCGTCGCCGAGCAGGGCACCGGCCGCTGCGGCGGCGACCTGCCCCCGTGCTACGTGATGATGCGCGAGTCCGGCGGCAACATCCGGGCCCAGAACCCGTCGTCGTCCGCCTCGGGCAAGTGGCAGTTCATCAGCTCCACCTGGGCCGGCTACGGCGGCTACGCCGAGGCCTACCTGGCCCCGGAGTCCGTCCAGGACGCCAAGGCCCGTGAGCTGTGGGCCGGCGGCGCCGGCTGCGGCCACTGGAACGCCTGCTGATCTGACGGATCTGATCGCACGCGATCCCGAGACCGTCGGGCTGGATCCCCCCAACTCCCCAGCTCGATGACCACGACCCCCGGACCTCGGTCCGGGGGTCGTGCCGTTTCCGGAGCCGACCCCTACAGGACGCGGCGCCGGTACTCGCTGGAGCGCTGGAAACCGGTCACGAGGGTGTCGGTGTTGCTGGCCCGGGCCTTGGGCACCCAGTAGTTCCAGCCGCTCGGGTCCGGGGCGCGACCCAGCATGCCCAGGTACACCATGGCCACGGTGACCTCGGTGGAGAGGCGGCTGCTGCCGGTGGCGCCCTCGGCGTACCCGCTGGCGAGCGTGCCGCGGGTGGTGCCGGCGGTCAGCTTCTTGACGTCGGCGTCGAGCTCGGCCGCCGACGGGTTGCGCTTGAACACGAACTGGTACGTCCGGGTCACGAACTGCTGGTCGGTGAGCTGGGTGATCTCGGGGTCGCGGGCGTAGCGGTCCGCGATCTCCGCCGGGGTCGACCCCTGGCGCAGCGCCTCCACCTCGTCGGTGATGGTGGCCGCCGTCGGCGGATAGGTGCCGTGGATCGACAGGTACGAGCGCACCACCGGCGACACGACGCGCCCGAACTCGTTGGAGCCGATGAACGAGCGGATGACGCTGCTGCCGCTCTGGCCGTTGTGGAGGCGGCTCGTCCAGTACGTGGTGCCCGTGGCGTCCGGGGTCCGCTTCAGGAAGTCCTGGTACTGCTGGCGGATGAAGTCCGCCGGGCAGTCGAACGGGAGCCAGCCGTCGTGGCCGCCGCGCCAGGTGCCGGTGCGGCCCGCGTCGCGGTGGAACTGGGGCCAGTCGTTGCGGCACAGGCCCTTGCCGGTGCCCAGGACGTACACCTTGGTGACGTCCCTCGCCGCCGGGTTCCCGCCGTGGCCGTTGGAGCGGTAGAGCGACGACTGCACGATGACCGCCTGCCCGTTGACCTCGGCCACGGCCGGCGACGAACCGAGCGGGGCGGTGGCCGGGTGGGCCATCCGGTACTCGTCTTCCACGGCGCCGTTGGTGCCGTTGAAGACCCGGATGTCCTTGTCGAGGGTGGAGATGACCTCCTGGGCGCCGTCGGCGTCCACGTCGGCGATGACCGTGCCGCCCTTGGTGCTGTAGCCGGTCCTGCAGGCCGATGCGGTGGTGGCGTTGCACGCCCGCCACTTGCGGCGCCCGGTGTGGCTGTAGGCGTACACCCAGCCGCCGTCGGAGGCGAACGTCACGTCGAGCTTGCCGTCGCCGGCCGCCTTGATCTGGTCGGCCGAGCAGACGCC